>JBMNOT010000038.1:0-13460 GCA_050943225.1 Christensenellales bacterium
GCGCACGCGCGGAAGAGACCGCGCGCACGCCGCTGCGCGGGCATTTTGACTTTGCGGTGTCGCGAGCTGTGGCTGCGCTGTCCATGCTGCTGGAGCTCTCCATACCGCTGCTCAAAACCGGCGGCACGCTGGCGACATGGAAAGGCGAAACGGCGGACGACGAAATCGCTTCCGCGTCCGGCGCTTTTATGGCGCTGGGCTGCGCGCTGACAGGCCGCCACTCCATCGGCCGCGGCGCACTGCTGCTGATCGAAAAGCGGCAGCCCACGCTCGACGCTTATCCGCGTCGGTTCTCCAAAATCAAAAGCCAGCCGCTGTAACCTGCCCGCTGGCTTTCAGACTTTTCTATCTTTTCAGTCTTAGCTAACTCTTTTGCCCGTAATACGCATTGCTGCCGTACTTACGGAAAAAATGCCTGTCGAGCAGCGCCTGCTGGATATCGGCGTCCGGCATCAGATACGTCGTGATGTACGCCATTTCCGCCGCGTATTCCAGCACCACCGCGTTCTCCACGGCTTTAGCGCACGACTCGCCCCAGGTAAACGGCCCGTGGTTCGCCACGATCACCGCGCCTACCTGCAGCGGATCGATACCCCGCTGCCTGAACGTTTGTATGATCACGCTGCCCGTCTCCTTTTCATACGCACCGTTTATCTCCGCCTCCGTCATGCGCCGTGTGCACGGTATGCAGCCGTAGAAATTGTCCGCGTGCGTCGTCCCGAGCGCGGGGATATCCCGGTTGGCCTGCGCCCAGCTCGTCGCCCATTTGGAATGCGTATGCGCCACTGCCTTCACGCCTTTAAACGCCTTGTAGATTTCCACATGAGTCGGCGTGTCGGACGACGGTTTCAGCGCGCCTTCCACCCTGCTGCCGTCAAGGTCAACCACGACCATATCGTCCGCTGTCATCGTCTCATAGCTCACGCCGCTCGGCTTTATGACCACAAGCCCCGTCTGCTCGTCATACGCGCTCACGTTGCCCCATGTCAGCAGCACGAGGCCGTATCTTACGAGGTCGAGATTCGCCTTGAGCACTTCCCGCTTGAGATCCTCCAGCATGGCTTCAGCTCCAAATCACGTCGCCGAGAGCAAGCCTTAATTTCAAGTCCTCAATCGTGGTGTTTTTGCCGATGTGGATAAACTCAAGGCCCATGATCTCGGCGAAATCCGCCATATGCTCGGCAGTCAGGTCATACGATATCACGCTGTGGTGCGTGCCGCCGCAGCGTATCCACGCTTCGTTGCCAGTGATCATGTCCGGCATCGGCCGCCACATCACGCACGCCACCGGCAGCTTGGGCATCTTCGCCATCGGCGTTATCGCTTCGATATCGTGCACGATCATGCGGAACCGCCCGCCCATATCCACCAGCGTCACCAGTATCGCGCTGCCTTCTTTGCCTTCAAACACCAGCCTCGCCGGGTCTGCCTTGCCGCCGATTCCCAGCGGATGCACTTCGATGGCCGGTTTCACCTTCGCAATCGCGGGCGATATTTCCAGCATGTGCGCGCCCAGCACCGCCTCGTTGCCGGCTTCCAGATGGTAGGTATAGTCTTCTATGAACGAATATCCCCCGGAGAGCCCCTGCGACATCGCGCCGATCACCACCTGCAGCGCCGCCTGCTTCCAGTCGCCCTCGGCGCCGAATCCGTAGCCCTTGGTCATCAGGTTCTGCGTCGCAAGCCCCGGCAGCTGCTTCAGACCATAAAGATCTTCAAAGCTGTCGGTATATGCGTTGAAGCCCCCTTCTGCCAGCATGCCCTCCAGCGCAATCTCCAGCCTGGCCTGGTATCTCACAGCATCTATATTGTCCGTTCGGAATTCATATTTGCTCCGGTATTCGTCCACTTTGTCATTCATCTGCGTATCCGTCACCCTGGCGACGCGCTCCACCAAGCCGCCCACGCCGTACGTGTTGACGCTCCAGCCGAGCACCTTTTCCGCTTCCACCTTGTCGCCTTCGGTCACCGCCACATAGCGCATGTTGTCGCCCAGGCGCATCACCTTTACGCCCCGGCTCGCCATCGCACCCACTGCGCTGCGCATCCAGCCGCCGATGCGCTTTCTGAACGCGCTGTCCTCCCAGTAACCGCAGATAATCTTGCGCCGCATCCTCAGGCGCGCGGTGATAAACCCGTGCTCCCTGTCGCCGTGGGCCGACTGGTTAGTGTTCATGAAGTTCATGTCGATGGTGTCAAACGGTATGCCCCTGTTAAACTGCGTGTTGATGTGCAGGTACGGTTTATTCAGAACCGTGAGGCCGCCTATCCACATCTTGCTCGGCGAGAACGTGTGCATCCACGCAATCACGCCGGCGCAGTCCGCGTCCCCGTTGGCCGCCACGCACTCCGCCTTTATTTCCTCCGGCGTGGTCATCACGCCTTTGAATACCACCTCAAACGGTATGCTGTCGTCCGCGTTAAACCCGTCCGTCATAATCCGCGCATGCACGGCCACCTCATCCAACACCTCAGGGCCGTATAGATGCTGAGAGCCAACCACGAACCAAAACTTATAAGCCATAGCACTTACTCCTTTCCGACACCGCTATGCGAGCAAACTCATATCGTTCTCCTTGGAGAACATGTGCATCAGTTCGGGCTTGAAGTTGAAATGTATCTCCGCGCAGGAGCCCAGCCCGCGTCCGTACTGCCCCTGCAGCTCCACCGCAGGCACGCGTATCACGGCGTCCCTGCCTTCCACATCCACGTGCAGGTAAAACTCGCTTCCCATCATTTCGGAGACGTCCACTGTCGCCTTGATGGCGCCGGGGGCGTCGTGAACCGCTATGCTCATATGCTCGGGCCGCACCCCCAGCGTGATGTCCTGAGCCTCCATGCCCTTCTCGGCCAGCTTCGCGCTCATATCCGCCGGCACCGGTATCCGCACCCCACACAGCACCACTTCGTATCCGTCGCCTGCCTTCTCCAGCCTGGCGTCAAAGAAGTTCATCTGCGGCGTGCCGATAAAACCCGCCACGAACAGGTTCACCGGGTGGTTAAACACTTCCTGGGGCGTGCCGATCTGCTGTATGAAACCGTCCTTCATGATCACGATGCGGTCGCCCAGCGTCATGGCCTCGATCTGATCGTGCGTCACGTATATGAAAGTGGTGTTCACCTTTTGCCGGAGCTTGATGATCTCCGCGCGCATCTGGTTGCGCAGCTTGGCGTCCAGGTTGGAGAGCGGCTCATCCATCAAAAACACCTGCGGGTTGCGCACGATCGCGCGCCCTATCGCCACACGCTGCCGCTGCCCGCCGGACAGCGCCTTGGGCTTTCTCTGAAGCAAATCCGTTATGCCCAGTATCTCCGCCGCTTCCCTGACATTCCTGTCTATTTCCTGCTTCTTCTCGTGCCTCAGCTTCAGCGCAAACGCCATGTTTTCGTAGACGGTCATATGCGGGTAAAGCGCGTAGTTCTGGAACACCATCGCGATGTCCCTGTCCTTGGGAGGCACATCGTTGACCAGCCTGCCGCCGATATAGAGCTCCCCTTCCGTGATCTCCTCCAGCCCCGCCACCATGCGCAGCGTTGTGGATTTTCCGCAGCCCGAAGGGCCCACGAGCACGACAAACTCCTTGTCCGCTATCTCAAGGTTAAACTCCTGAACGGCCACCACGTTATGGTCGTATATTTTCTTGATGCCTTTAAACACAACAGTTGCCATTATTGCAATGCCTCCTTCTGCATTTGTTCGTAAGGCCCTATTATCCGGCGCTGCAGCGGAGTGTTAACTGCGCCGCAAACCATGAGCTGGCAAAGCGATATCAGGATAAACGCAATCAGTGCTATCGTATACGGGAAAAACGCCGCCGAAAGCAGCGCTGTGCCGATCACGCAGGCGAGCAAAACAAGGTTCGTCTTCCACTCCACCATGGCGAGTATAAACGCGTTCCTCGCGACATGCCTGATTTTCAGGTCAAGCGTTGGCAGGAACACGAACGCGTAGCTGCCGAACAGCACCGCAAAACCCAACAGCATAAAGCCGATCACCGTGGTCAGCAGCGCGCCGTACGAGACGCTCAGGCTCAAAAAGTAGTAGCTCGCAAACAGCATGAGCCCGCATACAATCCCAAACGGCAGGGCTTTTAAAATGTTCGCTTTGAATTCATCCCAGAAATCGCTCCACAGAAAGCAGTTGCCCTCGCGCCAGAGCTTTATCAGCACCCTGTTCATGCCGCACAGCGACGCCGGCATCGTCACCACTGGTATGCTAAACGCCAAAAACATAAGGTTGAGCGCGACCAGCTTCCACATGTGCGTCCACAGCACAAACCCGAAACGCCTGACGCCCTTCTCGGGCGGCGGCTGCGTCACGCCCTCTCCGGGCGCAAACCTTTTTCTCCTGATCAGCTCCGTTATGCTCATGGCCTCACCCTTAATTCTTCATGCCCGTCATCACGATGCCCTCAACGAAATAGCGCTGGCCGATGAGATACACGATCACGCCTGGCAAAAACGACAGGCAGGTCGCCGCGAACATGCCGGCGTAATCGTTCTTGAACGAGCCCATGAAGGTGGTCAGCCCCACCGCCATGGTATACTTCTCGCGGGAAGAGAGATAAATCGTCTGCTGCAAAAGGTCGTTCCAGGTCGTGATGAATATCAGCAGCGCCACCACAATAATGGCCGGCCGGATGGAAGGCACGATGATATTTGTCAGCGTGCGGAAATACCCGGCCCCGTCGATCACAGCCGCCTCGTCCAGCTCTCTGGGAATAGTCCTGATAAACTGCCTGATCAGAAAGATGTTAAACGCTCCACCCCCGCACAGATATGGCAGCACCAGCGGCCAGTACGTATCCACCAGCCCCATGCCAGACCATGCGATGTAGAGCGGGATAAGCGTCACCATGTTGGGCAAAAGCATCGAACCCACGCACAGCGAGAATATAAACTTTTTCCCCCTGAAACGCAGCCGCGCGAAAGCGTAGCCGCAGGATATCGCCGTCACCGTTCCGAAAACCACACAGGGGACGACGATGGTCAGCGTATTAGCCAAATACCGCCAGAAGTCAAACGTCGTCGGCTTTAAGTTATAGTTGGAAAACAGCCATTCCGTCGGAAAAAATTGCGGCGGCCATTTGAATATCTCAAGGCTTCTCATCAGCGACGAGCGAAACATCCACCACAGCGGCAGCATCACAGCCGCGGCAAAGAAGACGATAACGATAAACGAAATGACATCCGCAATTCTCTGGTTCCTCTTCTTGCTCTTGATGGACCTTCCCCCAAACAGCCCTCTGCTTTTCGGAAGAGCGGTTTCGTTCATTCCTTATCATCTCCCCCCTCGTTGAATATCCAGCTTTTAGACGTCGCGAATAGTATAAACGCCAGTATTGCCGCCACGATGAAAAACACAAACGCGATGGCGCCGGCTTTGCCAAGCTCCCTGCCCCTGAATCCGATCTGGTACATCAGGTACGTCATGAACATCGTGGACTTGCCCGGCCCGCCTTTTGTGACGGCCAGCGCGGGCACCACCACCTGCAGGTTGACCACCAGGCTCATCAAAAGGTTGTAGAAAATGATAGGTGTCATGCAGGGAATGGTGATCTTCCAGAACCGCTGCCAGGCGTTTGCGCCGTCTATTTCCGCAGCCTCGTGATACACCCGGGGCACGTTCTGCAGCCCGGCCAAAAATATCACGATCAGGTTGCCGGACGTCCAGACAGCGATCAGCACCAGCGACGGTATGGCGGTTTCCGCAGAAGACAGGAAGTAGGATTTCTCAAAGCCCAGTTTCACGAGTATGTAGTTCATCAGTCCGCCGTCATACCTCAATAGGAACCACCAGCTAATCATCACCGCGGTGGCAGGCAATATGTACGGTATATAGAAAATCGCGCGGAAAAATCCGCGGGCGGGCATCTTTCTGTTCAGCAGCATTGCGATAAACAGCGAATAAATGATGCTGAAAACAACGGCCAGAAGGGCGAAAACGACTGTCACTTTAATGGAGTTCAGAAAATCAATGCTCGGGTTGGTGAATATGTCAATGAAATTATCGACCCCGACATACTGCACCGGCGGCAGAGTTCCGCCTTCAATGAAATGACCGACGTTAAGGTCTGTCAGGCTGATGCCGAAAACGGCCATCAACGGTATATACGTGATAAACGTCAAACCAAGAAATGCGGGGATTAAAAAAAGGTACGCGGCACGTTGTTCCTTGATTGCAATCTTTGCCCTCTTTTTCTTCTTATTCATGTTTTCATCCCACTTTCTTGGATACTGGATACAAAGCCGGTGGAGGGGCGCCCGCATGCGCATTTGGCTTTAAGGCGCCCCTTGTTGATTCATACGTTCACTTCACTGATCGGATTGTTATTTGCCGAGTTCAGCCTGCAGCGCGTCGCGGACGCCGTCCACAACCTCTTTCACCGTCTTGCTGCCGTTGATCGCTTCAACGAGGGCAGGCTGCAGCGTTTTCACCAGCACTTCATATGTGTTGGGCGTGTAGTACCATGCGGTTTGTTTGGTCACGCTGGTATCCAGAGCGACGTCCACAACAGCGGTCTTGTAAGCATCGGCCGGCAGAGCCACGCGTAATTCGCAGTCGTCCACCCATTTTTTCAGCAGCTCCGGATCGGTGTACCAGTTCAGCTTGGTGGGCATCCACCACCCGGCCAGTATCGTATTGATGTTATTCTCCTCGCTGTTGTACCACCGCAGGAACTCCGCAGCTTCTTCCTTGTGCTTGGAAGTTGCAAACACGCCAGTCGGGCCGCCCGTGCAGATGTTGACCTTCTGTTTCATATAGGGCAGCACAGCCACGCCGTAATCGATGCCCTCAAAATCGGCGCCTCTGAAGCCCGTCGCCCAGGCACCTTCAGTGCACATCGCGACGTTTCCGGCGCCCAGCGAGCTGGCAAAGCCGTTATCCTGAGTGCCGTCATTGAGCGGCGCGACGTTTTCCACCAGGTGCAGGTCAAACACCTTCTGCAAAGCCTCGATAGCCGCGTCGTCAAATGTCACGGTCTTGCCGTCCGGCGAGAAGAAGCTGCCGCCGTTGGAAAGCGCCCAAACTTCCAGCTGCCATGTGTACTGGTTGACGTAAGCGCCGTACTGGACTATGTTGTTTTTGTCGAATCCGGGTTCGCCGGGATGTTTGCCGTTGGCGTCAATCGTGAGCTTTTTGGCCACCTCAATGAATTCGTCCCATGTCCAGGCCTTATCCAGCGTGGCGGGGGGGTAAGGTATGCCGGCATCGTCGAACATCTTCTTGTTATACCACAGGCAGAGAACTTCGTTGGCCGCGGAATACGCAACGGTCTTGCCGTCATACTTGAACGCGAGGTAATCCAGCGGCATATTCTCCTGGCCAGCGTAGATATCGACATCCGACAGCAGGCCGTCCCTCGCCCAGCCGATAACGGTATCTTCCGCGACCATACCGCAGTCCGGCATCTCGCCCGACGTCGCCATGGTCTGAAGCTTCTCGTTGTATTCGTCGCGGCCGATCTGCAGGGCTTTCACATATACTTTGTCCTGCAGGTTATTGTATACGTCCAGAGCTTTCTGTGTAATTTCCTGTTCCGCGGGGTCGCCCCATAACGAGAAAGTGATGGTGATTCTCTCATCCTGCTGCTCGGCTGGCGAAGCAGCGGGTGTATCCGTGGAGCTGCTGGCGGGGGCACTGCTAACATCTCCTGCAGGCTCCGGTTGCTGCTGTGCGCAGGCTGCAACGCCGAATACCATGACGGCACACAGCAAGACTGCAACGAGCTTCTTTGTACCTTTCATTTTTTACACTTCCTTTTCCACGTATTTTTATTATACAACACAGACACGGTTGTATAAACCAATTGTTCTAATCTTTACTAATCAGCGCGTTCTGCCACACGATCATCTCGCCCGGCTCCCTGTTGCCCCACAGCCCGTACGGAACGGCTCTGAGCCTGACGCTTTCCAGCTCGAAGTGTGCACGGTCGTACAGCTTTCCGTTCCATCCGGCTCGGCTTAACCGCTTGCCTTCATATATGAGCGCCGGCAAGCTGCCCGGCAGGTCGGTTATCGCGCTTTCCTCCACTCCGGCGCCGGGTTCCGCAAACACCGCCGCCAGATTGCCGCCGTTGTCCGTCTCCTCGAGGCAGTAAACGCACGGCCCTTTTGTCAGCGCTATCTTGCCGGCGTCCGCGCGCACATAGGGATCCGCCGCAACCCATTGCGGTTTGACATGAAAGTCAGCCGAGATGATGTGCTCGCCCGAAAAGTCCCCGCTGATGATCGCGTAGCCGTTTTTGACGTCCGGCCTTATCGCCTTGCCGTCCAGCAAAAAGGCTGGCTTATCCGCATAGTCGGGTATGCGGATAGCTAAAGAGAAGGGGAGGTGGCTTTCGCTGCTGACGATGATGTCGGCTTTCCCTTGCTGCACAAGCTGAGATTTCATCGTCAAAACCGCACGCGACCCGCCGACAGCCGCGTCAAAGGAGGATGAAACGAAGAGATTTATGTATACCGTATCGTCGCTCTGCGCGTAGATATACTGCCCCAGAGAAGCCAGCGTACGAGCCAGGTTGGTCGGGCAGCACGCCACGGTGAACCAGCGCTGGCGGACGGGCTTGACATGCTTGAGAGATGTTCCGTCCATGCACGCGTCCGGCCATACCTCCAGCGGGCTCGCGTAGAAATAGCGCTGCCCGTCGGTGCTGATGCCTGCCAGCACCCTGTTGTAAAGCGCCCGTTCCGCGACGTCGTAATACGCCGCGTCCCGCTCGATCAGCGCCATTCTTCTGCCGAACAGCGCCAGCCCGATGGACGCGCAGGTCTCGCAGTACCCGGAATCGTTGGGCAGGTGGTAGTCCGTCGTGAACCGCTCCAGCTCCCCCGAAGAGCCTATGCCGCCCGTGATATACATGCGCCGCCGCGTCACGTTGTTCCACAGCGTCCGGCACGCGTCCAGCAGTACCTCATCGCCGTATTCCGCAGCCAGGTCCGCCATGGCGCTGTACATGTACATCGCCCTCACCGCGTGGCCTTCGGCAGTTTTCTGCTGCCGGACGGGCATATGCGCCTGCGCGTAGGCGGGGTCGTAGTTGCTGAACTCCCTGAAGATCGTGTGCCCGCCGCGCTTTTCTATCTCCGCTTTGAAATAATTAGGCTCCGTACCGCGCTGGTCGATAAAAAATTTGGCGCAATCAAGATAGCGTTTCTCATTGGTCACGCGATAGAGTTTTACGAGCGCCAGCTCTATCTCCTGATGCCCGGGGTAGCCTTTCAGCTGGCCCTCTCCCGGCCCGAATACGCTGCAGATGAGATCCGCAAACCGCCGCGCGATATTGAGCAGCTTATCCTTGCCCGTCGCCTGGTAATACGCGACCGCCGCCTCAATCAAATGCCCCGCGCTGTAAAGTTCATGGCCTTCCACAAGGTTGCTCCAGCGCGCATCCGGCTCTTTGATGATGTAATATGTATTCAGATACCCGTCCGCCTGCTGCGCGCGCCCGATCAGGTCAATCACCTCGTCAGCAATGCTTTCAAACTCCTTGCTTCTGCCACTGTGCAGGCAGTAGGCGACGGTCTCCAGCCACTTGTAAACGTCGGTGTCCACAAACACGACGCCCTTATGCTCTCCTTCCAGCTCGCCCGCAGCGATGCGGAAATTCCGGATGCAATGGGATTCTACAGGCTGCTGCAAGCCGCCCTGCAGCTCGCCGGGCACCCGGTCGTTCAGTATATCCCACTGGTATGGAACGATAATCTCCGCGACCATATCGGTGTAATGGCTCCACAATGCGTCGTCTATCCGTACTTTATTTAGGTCCGGCAACCGCAGGGATGATAACATACAAATGCTCCGTTCTGGTTTTGATATGGGTAAACGTTTAACATACATCATCACTATAATACACAGTTTTGGATTTGTAAAGAGGGAATTTTATAAAATTTCTATTTCACTCCTTATGTATTTATTGTATTTCGATAAAGCTTAGCAGAATTTTGGTTAGTTATACGTTTTCGCAAAAGTCGCGGTTATCATACGCATTTCCGTCCAACAGAACCGGGGCCGTATATATATGGTCTTTTTTAGATTGAATGTTAAACGTTTTTGTGATATGTTAACTAGAGATATATCCAAAAAGAGGACAAGCATGGCTACCATACGCGAAATCTCAAAAAAGGCGGGCGTTTCAATAGCGACCGTTTCCAAAGTGCTGAACGGCAAGGGAGGGGTCAGCCAGGCGACGATAGACAAGGTGATGGCTATCGCGCAGGAGCTGAATTACCGCCCCAACCTCACGGCGCGCAGCCTGAAAAACAGGCAGAGCCGCACGCTGGGCGTCATCACCGAAGACCTGACGGTTTTCAATACGCCGGAAATCGTAGACGGCATCGACGCATACTGTGAACAGCAGGATTATCATTACATATTGGGTAACCTCCGCTTCAACAAGCGTTACGGCCACAACACCCAGGATGCCGAAGAATTTACGCGGCTGGCGCACGCTCTTGTGGATACGATGCTGTCCAAGCAGGTGGACGGTATCATCTACATTGGCTGCCACAGCCACGCTGTCGTTCCGATTCACAGCGACGAGATACCGTTCGTCTACGCATACTGCTACAGCACCGACCCTAATATCCCCTGCGTGCTGTACGACGACCAGAAAGCGGCACATGAAGCCACCCAGCTGCTGATAGACCGGGGGCATCGCAATATCGGCGTCATCGCTGGCCAGGCCGACAGTATCCATACGGCCAACCGCATGCTTGGGTGCCAGGAAGCGCTGTTTGCCAACAACATCCCCTACAACCCACGCATGACGCTGTACGGCAACTGGGAGAGAGACCAGGGCTATGCCCTCGGCAAACAGCTCATCGAAGCAGGCGTCACGGCGATATTCGCCCACAACGACCTGATGGCAATCGGCGTCATGGAATACTGCAACGAGCGCGGCATCGAAGTGGGGAAAGACATCGCACTGATTGGCTTTGACAACCGCGAGATAGGTACTGTCTGCCGCCCGACCCTCAGCACCGTGTCGCTGCCGCTTTTTGAAATGGGCCAGACGGCCACCCACCTGCTTCTCGACATACTGGCAGGCCGCCATATCCAGTGCGGGCAGAAGCTGATGCTGGCATGTTCGGTCATAGAGCGCGAGTCCACCGGGGAAAACGGGAGCGCTCAGGAGAAAAAATGAAAGCCGCTGTTTGGATTGACAGGAACAACACCATATCGCCCATCGACGAGCGCATATACGGTTCGTTCATTGAACACATGGGCCGCGCCGTCTACACGGGCATCTACGAGCCGGATCACCCGTCCGCCAATGAACACGGCTTCCGTCAGGACGTAATCGATCTGATAAAGCCCCTGAATATACCCGTCATCCGCTATCCGGGCGGCAATTTTGTATCCGGCTACCGGTGGGAAGACGGCGTCGGCCCAAAGGATATGCGCCCCACCCGTCCGGACCTTGCGTGGTTCGCGCTGGAAACCAACCAGGTCGGCATAGGCGAGTTCATGGATTTTCTGCGGCATGTCGGCGTAGCGCCGATGATCGCCGTCAATCTCGGTACGCGCGGCCCGCAGGACGCCGCCAACTTGCTGGAGTACTGCAACTTCCCCGGCGGCACATATTACAGCGACATGCGTATCGCCCATGGCTATGCCGAGCCGCACAATATTAAGCTCTGGTGCCTGGGCAACGAGATGGACGGACCGTGGCAGATCTGCGCCAAAACTGCCGACGAATACGGTCGCGTCGCATGCGAAACCGCCAAAATGATGAAATGGCTGGACCCCGCCATCGAGCTGGTCGTCTGCGGCAGCTCGTTCCGCGAAATGCCGACGTTCGGTGACTGGGAGCGCACCGTCTTACGGCATACGTACGAGCATGTGGATTATCTGTCGCTCCACACGTACTACACCAACATGGAAGGCGACGTGCCTTCGTTTCTCGCGAACAGCGTCCGCATGGGCAGCTTCATCGAAGAAGTGGCGGCCATCTGCGCGGAAATCAAAGCGGAAAAGCGCAGCGATAAGAACATTTACCTCTCCTTCGACGAATGGAATGTCTGGTATCATTTCAGGAAAGAGGGCAAAGAGCCGCCCAAATGGATTTTTGCCCGGCCCATCGAGGAAGAGGTTTACGATTTCGCGGACGCGCTGCTGGTGGGCAGCATGCTGATCACGCTGATTAATCACTCGGACGTGGTGAGAATCGCGTGCCTGGCCCAGCTGGTCAACACCATCGCTCCCATCATGACGGAGCCGGGCGGCCGTTCCTGGGTCCAGACCACCTACTATCCGTTTTTGTATACCTCCCGGCACGGGCGCGGCACGGCGCTCTCAGCTCAAGTGCAGTCGCCGACATACAGCTGCGCCGCGGGCGATAACATCCCGTACATCGACTGCGCAGCGGTAGCCAGCGAAAACGCCAATGAAATAGCCCTGTTTATCGTGAACAAGCACCTTGAAGAGGATATCGCCTGCACAATAAGCCTGTCCGGTCTAGAATGCCGCGGCCTATTAGAATGGATCAGCCTTCACGGGTACAGTCTGACAGATACAAACACGGCGGAACGTTCGCCGGTTCAGCCCGTCCATATAGACAGCGCAGTCATACAAAAACACGGCTGCACGCTCACGCTGCCCAAAGCGTCCTGGAACATGCTGCGACTTGAAATCAAACCCTGAAGCTTTAAAACAAACCGCCTACTCATAGAGCCAAGCACTCTCGGCCTTTTTGCTTGTGGCATTGATGCCGAATAATCCTGTATACTTGTTTCGTACCTGAATCAAATGCAGCTGCTACATATGAAAAGAAAAATTCTCGTCATATTCATTATCCTTTTTCTTGTACTGCTTTCGGCGGTTTTCCTGTACTTTTATCATCCGTTTTTACAGGTGCTTGTCATCAACCAGTCCGTCGATACAGCCGGAATAAACTGCTGATGCCGCGCGGGGAAGTGATCCGGAAAATGAACGGGGAAAGCCAATATATACCCGGCATGGGCGGCTTCGGTTATAGATACGATAGCGAAAAAATCGTAGTGTTCTTTTCCGGCGTTCCCGACGGCCGGGCGTACAATAAAGCCTGCTTCATTGAAACCGAAAACCCCGATCACAGCGTTTTGGACATACGGCCGGGGGAGTCCCTGGGCGACGCCGTTTCAACGCTGGATGAATCGGGGTTTACGCAGAAGGAGCAATACTACTATGAGAACGGGGATGTTTATATCCACCTGACCCCGGAAAACCATACGGTGAAAAAGATACGGATCAGATTTTTCGACCGGTCTTTAAGCGGGAGAGTGTATTAACGCAGCGCTCTCACACGGGGTTTGTGGCAAACGACAACCCATACGCTCTAATTTACATGAGAGCCCCGCTCAGGAGCCCTCGCCCGCCATCGCTTTTATCTGCAGATAGCGCTGATATTGTTCGTCCCATTCCTCCGTGTTTCTGGGCTCGTAAACCTCCACGCCGAATGAAGCGCGTATCACCTGAC
>JBMNOT010000039.1:0-13407 GCA_050943225.1 Christensenellales bacterium
TACAGGATTGAACATTGGATGAATAATTACCCGAGGCGCATCTTTGGGTACAGATCGGCGAATGAGATGTTTGCAGCTTAAGTGTAACTGGTATTATATGGTGGGCAATTAAATTTGCATTTTTCACATGTTCCTTTTTTTCCTGATTTATATGTACAAATTCTGAAAGAGTGCTATACTTTATAATGTTATAATTTTAACATTTCGCAGGGGGTATGACATGCAATCTGAACATTATAATCCTTTCACCAATGCACAGCAGCAATTTGATCGCGTCGCCGCCATACTGGATTTGGGCACCGCGACGCGCGAACTGCTGCGTCGTCCGATGAAGGAAATCCATTTCACCATTCCGGTCAGGATGGACGACGGCAGCACGCAGGTTTTCCAGGCGTACCGCATCAAGCATAACGACGCGAGAGGGCCTGCGAAAGGCGGCATCCGGTTCCATCCCCAGGAAACAGCCGATACGGTGCGCGCGCTTTCCATGTGGATGACGTGGAAGTGCGCCGTTGTGGATATACCGCTGGGCGGCGGAAAAGGCGGGGTGGTCTGCGACCCCCACAACCTCTCCAAAACGGAGCAGGAGCGCCTGTGCCGCGGGTATGTGCGCCAGCTTTATGGCCAGCTCGGCCCGGTGCTGGACGTTCCCGCGCCCGACGTGATGACCAACGGGCAGCACATGCTCTGGATGATGGACGAATACGAGGCGCTGACGGGCGGCCGTTACCCCGGCGTCATCACGGGCAAACCCGTGGGAATGGGCGGCTCGCTCGGGCGGACCGAGGCCACCGGCTTTGGCGTGATTTACACGCTGAAAGGGCTTCTGGAATTCTTGAACATACCGTTTGAATCGACTACGGCCAGCATACAGGGGTTCGGCAATGTTGCGGAATACGCGGCGCGCATGTACACCGAGCTCGGCGGCAAAGTGATCGCCGTTTCCTGCTGGGATCAGGGCGATGCGACGTCGTATACCTTCCGGAAAAAAGACGGCTGCGACATCCAGCAGCTCGCTGCTATCAAGAACTCTTTCGGCAGCATCGACAAAAACAAGGCGAGAGACTTAGGCTACGAGGTGCTGCCCGGCATCGAATGGCTGCGCCAGGACGTGGACATACTGATTCCGGCGGCGCTGGAGAACCAGATTATGCCCGACGTATGCGCCGAGATTTCGCCCCGGGTGAAGATCTTATGCGAGGCGGCCAACGGCCCCACAACGCCGGACTGCGACCCCATTTTAAACGATCGCGGCATCATCGTACTGCCCGACTTCCTCTGCAATGCCGGCGGCGTTACCTGCAGCTACTTTGAGCAAGTCCAGTGCAACATGAACTATTTCTGGAGCAAAGAGGAAGTGCTCAGCAAACTGGAATACAACATGTCCAACGCGTTCGCAGCGGTCAACGAGATGGCGCAGAAAAAGAAGCTGAGCCTCAGGGACGCGGCTTACGTCATCGCGATCAACCGCGTTGTGAACGCGGTAAAACTGCGCGGATGGGTTTAAAGAGCCCATACCAGCAGTCAATAATATAATATTAAAAGAGAGAAACAATTCCGGAGATTAAACATGACCGAGCGTGATTTACAGCTGAAAACGCTGACTGAGCGGGCCAAGGAACTGGAATGTCTTTATGCTGTCGACGAGCTTTTGCAGGACAAGCAATTATCCTTATCCGCTGTCATGACAAAGCTGCTGGAAATCATACCGATCGGTTTTACTGACCCGTCCGCCTTGCGGGTGCGCATCAGGTTCCGGAACGATACTTACAGCGCCCGGGATTTTGACGGTGTTTCGGTGCTGCATACCACCGACGTCACGATAGACGACCAGACGGTGGGCACCATTGAAGTTGGATATATGGAAACGCAGGGACAGGAGACGCATGAGCTGTTGGAGGACGAAATCCGGCTGCTGGACGTCATCTCGCGGCGCATCTCCCAGATCGTGCTCAGCACCGAGCACGAAATCAACCTGCTGGTCAATATGCTGCGGCAGATCAACCCCGATATGCTGCAGCATATTGCCGAAAAGCTGCACGTGCATCTGAAAAACGCGGAAGACATGGGCGTCGTCCTCCCCCCCGACGCCGAGCAGCCCCGCCCGCACACCTACGGGGAATCCAACGCGCCGATTAAGATGAAGGCGTGTCTCGATGCCGCAGCGCTGAGCAAACGGATTATTGAATACGCCATCGCATTTTTGCCGCGCGGAGACGCGTTCAGCCTGATCAGCAAATGGGTGCAGGAGGAACGCGTTTTTGCTCTGGTCAAAACGGTGGACGACAAAAACGCCAGCATCAGCGACGTGCTCGCCGCCGTCAATAAATATGTCCAGGCGGTGGGCGCCAGCGAAGGAGAAGCCGAGGTTTCGCTGACGGAATCGTGGCTGACGGCGGAACTGTCGCACCGCTTTTTGACTTCGGACAGCCACCTGTTGAACCTCGTGCTGGACAACATCCACATCGCCGATTTCTGCCCCATGCTGGAGAGAATTATAGCCTCGGAGACCAGCCAGGGCAACATCGGCGGCAAGGGAGCCGGGCTTTTCATCGCCTCGCAGATTCTAAAGCACGCCGCCAAAGACGATCCGCTGCTTAAGGATATCAAAACGCCGCGCACATGGTACATCGCGACAGATCAGCTTTCCGAGTTTTTAAGCTACAACAACATGAAAGACCTCAACGCGTACAAATACAACTCGACTTTCTATCTGCGCATGACTTACGACGACGTGGTATCCAAAATCAAGAGCGCGAAACTGCCCCCCCGGATTACCCACATGCTGCGCATCGCGCTGGACGATCTGGAAGGCGCGCCGATCATCGTCCGGTCGTCCTCGTTGCTGGAAGACAGCCACAAAGGGGCGTTCAGCGGCAAATATAAAAGCCTGTTCCTCGCCAACCAGGGCACGAGAGAGCAGCAGCTCGCGGCACTGGAGGACGCCATTCTGGAAGTGTATTCCTCCATGTACAACCCGGATTCCATCAACTACCGCAAGGAACGCGGCCTGCTCAACTACACGGAGCGGATGGGCATATTGATACAGGGGGTTGTTGGCCGCAGAATAGGAAAATACTATATGCCCATTTACGCGGGCGTCGCTTTTTCGCACAACCTTTTTCGCTGGTCCTCCCGCATCGAAAAAGAGGGCGGGCTGGTGCGCCTGGTGATGGGCCTGGGCACGCGCGCCGTGGACAGGGTGAACGACGATTATCCCATACTGTTTTCGCCGGACAAGCCGCAGCTGCGCATCAACCAGACGCCCGACGACATCCGGCACTATTCCCCCCGCCGCGTGGATCTCATCAACCTGGAGAGCAACAGCTTTGAAACGGTGGATATCGCCACGCTGTTCAAAGAGGTGGGCGACCAGATTCCCGACCTGCACCGCTATGTTTCCGTGTACAACGTGAACATGATGGAGAACAAAAATGCCTTCACGCTGGACCCCCGGAATGACGAAATCGTGGTCACGTTCGACAGCATCTTAACGGCAGGCGAGCTCCCCCGGAAGCTCAAGCGCATGCTGGACGTGCTGCAGGAAAAGATGAAAACGCCGGTGGATATCGAATTCGCGTTCGACGGCGACGATTTGTATCTGCTGCAGTGCCGCCCACAGGGGCAGGGCACGATGAGCACCCCCGCGCCGATACCGCAGAATCTGGACAGCCGGGATATCGTATTCACGGCCAACAAATACATCTCTGACGGCGCCATCAGAGACATCACGCATATCGTCTATATCGACGGGGACGAATACGACAGGCTTTCCACCAAAGAAGACCTGCTCGCCGTGGGCAGGGTGGTGGGCCTCTTGAACGAAAGCCTGCCCAAGCGCAAGTTCATACTGATAGGACCCGGCCGCTGGGGCAGCCGCGGGGACATCAAGCTGGGCGTTCGGGTGACGTATTCCGACATCTCCTGCACCGCCGCGCTCATCGAAGTCGCGTGGAAAAAGGCTTCCTACGTTCCCATACTGTCGTTCGGCACACACTTTTTCCAGGACCTCGTGGAAGCCGACATCATGTACATACCGCTTTATCCGGACCAGCCGGGCGTGATTTTTCGCGAAAGTTTTTTCAGGTGCTCGGAGAACATCCTGCCGAAAATACTTCCGGAATACGCCTATCTCTCCAATGTCGTCAAAGTGATCGACGTGCCCGCGGCGAATTACGGCAAAACGCTGTCCATCCAAATGAACTCGGACCTGGGGCAAGCCGTCGCGTTCCTAAGCGACGAGAAGCAAACTGACATCTCCAAGGAAAAAGCGGAAAAGCCGGGGCAGGTCAAGTGGAAAATCGCGGAGAACAAGGAACACTGGCAGTGGCGCTACTATATGGCCAAACAGATTGCGGACAGCATTGATATGGAGAAGATGGGCGTCAAAGGTGTCTACCTCTTCGGCAGCACCAGCTCCGGCAATTCCGGCATGGGCAGCGACATCGATATGATTCTGCACGTCTGCGGGAACGAAGAACAGCGCCGCCTGCTGACAAGCTGGCTGGACGGATGGAGCCAGGCGCTCGCCAAAATCAACTTCCTGCACACCGGATACGACGCCGGCAGGCTGCTGGACTACCACCTGGTGACGGACGAGGACATCTCAAACAGGAATTCCTATGCGCTAAAGATTGCGTCCACGGTCGACCCCGTGGAAAAGCTGCGGTAAAGATATGCTCAGGGCAGGCAGATAAAAATTCCGCCTGCCTATCGTTTTACTGTGTAGACCATACTCTGTTATCCAATGGTCATATCAGGTTGCTTAGCAAGAGCTTGGTTCATATGAACACCTCTTTGAAGTATTCCTTTTCAAAAAATCATCCAAGTAATTAAAATATTAGCAAACGCTTATCCCCAATCGAATATGACGAATAAGTTGAACCCAATCTGGAAGTCTTTTGTATTTGCTGAAATAAGCTTCTCGCCTCTGCCTGTACCACCTCAGGCTTTCGAGGGAGTTGAGGTCTCCCCCATGAGGATTGTGCAAGAAGTCGTGTATTCCCAGCATCAAAAAGCATACTATCATGGTAAATGAATCGTTGACCCCCAAACGTAAACATTCCCCTGCGCGTCAACGGTAATGCCGTCAGCGTTGCTAAAGTTTCCCACATAAGCAGATGCGAGCAATTGGGTACCGTAAATAAACAAAGCAAATGATTTTATAGCCTGTCAACAGATGTGCGCCGACGCGCAGGGCCAAGACGATTTCAATCCACCGCTCCCGCGTGGAGAGCGAATATCCCCTAATAACAAGGACTGGTTATTAGTATAACTGTCTCCCCATTCTGCAGGCGGACTAAACCAGGCCCAACAGACGGGCGGCGCTTGCAACGACAAAGCACACCGCTATACCTGCAGCCGTCGGTACCAGGAAGGAGACCGCCGCCCACTTCCAGCTCTGCGTTTCCTTTCTTATCGTCCAGCACGTGGTGCCGCACGGCCAGTGCATCAGCGAAAACATCATCGTGCACAGCGCCGTCAGCCATGTCCAGCCGTTGGACACCAGCAGCTGGCGCAACTGGTCCAGCGAGTCCAGCTCCAGCAGGCTGCCCGTCGCCATATAGCTCATGATAACGATAGGCACCACAATTTCATTGGCGGGAAAGCCCAATATGAATGCCATTAGAATAAACCCGTCCAGGCCGATGAGCCGGGCGAACGGGTCGAAGAAACCTGCGCAGTGTGCCAGAAGGCTTATATCCCCCACATGGATGTTGGCCATTACCCAGATGAGCAGGCCGGCCGGCGCGGCCACCATCACCGCACGCCCCAGCACAAACAGCGTCCTGTCAAATATCGACCGGACGATGATCTTGCCCACCTGCGGCTTGCGGTAAGGCGGCAGCTCCAGCGTAAACGAAGAGGGCAAGCCTTTCAGTATCGTTTTGGACAGCAGCCTGGAAATAAGCAGCGTCATGACGATGCCCAGCAGTATGACGCCCACCAGCATCAACGCCGAGATAACCGACTGAAACAGCCCGGCGGCAGAGGCGGCGAAAAACATGGTGATGATCGCAATCAGCGTGGGAAACCGCCCGTTGCACGGCACAAAGTTGTTGGTGATGGTGGCGATCAGCCGCTCGCGCGGTGATTCGATGATGCGGCAGCCGACGACGCCCGCCGCGTTGCAGCCAAACCCCATGCACATTGTGAGAGCCTGTTTGCCGCAGGCGCACGCCTTTTTGAAGAACTTATCCATGTTGAACGCCACCCGGGGCAGGTAGCCGAGGTCTTCCAGCAGCGTAAACAGCGGAAAGAATATCGCCATCGGCGGCAGCATCACGGACACCACCCAGGCCAGCGTCCTGTATATACCGAGCACCAGCACGCCATGCAGCCATTCGGGCGCGCCCCACTGCATAATTAAGGCTGTCAGCTGGTCCTCTATCCAGAAAAGTCCGTCCGCGAGCAGCGAGGAAGGCACGTTGGCGCCGGCGATCGTGATCCAGAACACCAGGCCCAGCAGCGCCAGCATGATGGGTATTCCGAAAACCTTTGAGGTGAGTATCTTATCAATACGGCGGTCGGTCTGGTTGTACTTGTCGTTCTCAATCTTCACCGCCTGTCTGCATATCCGCTCGGCGCGCTTGACGATGCGGGACACGATGCGGTCGCGCAGCGTTTCCGGGCTGATGCCCGCCTCGCGCAGAATCTCCTGCGCCTTTTCCACCGCCGCGGTCACTTCTGGATTTTCCATCAGGTCGAACTCTAAGTATTTCTTCATCGCTGCCAGCAGCTTTTGGTCTTCGTCGATAAGCTTCAAAGCGACCCACCGGGCGGGAAGCCGGTTTTGCAGTGCCGCGCCGACCGCGGGTTCCACAATGTCGATCGCCTGCTCCACGGCTTCGTCGTAGTCTATCCTGATTGGTGCAGCATCCAGGCTCTGGGAAACGGCGTATACCGCGTCCATCAGCTCACCCAGCCCCTCGCCCTTTCGCGCGTTGGTGCCCACAACGGGTGCGCCAAGCTGCTCCGACAGCGCCTGAAGGTCAACGCGTATTCTCTTGCGCTTGGCTTCGTCGATGAGGTTGACGCACACCACGGCCCTGTCGGTAATCTCCAGCGTCTGCAATACGAGGTTGAGATTGCGCTCAAGGCATGTGGCATCAGCCACGATCACCGTTGCGTCGGGGTCTGCAAAGCAGACGAAATCCCGGGCAACTTCCTCTTCCACCGAGTTGGCCATCAGCGAGTATGTACCCGGGAGATCGACCAGGATGAAATTATTGTCCCTGTGTCTGCATCTCCCCTGTGCATTGGTCACTGTCTTTCCCGGCCAGTTGCCCGTATGCTGCTTAAGTCCGGTGAGACTGTTGAAAACAGTGCTCTTGCCCACGTTGGGGTTGCCTGCCAGAGCGATGATTTTGTCATCGGGCGTAGCGCGCTCTATTTTCAGTTCCTGCTCCATCGCGCGGATTCCCGTCGACTGGTTGGTCAGCCCCATCGCTTAAGCCTCCTTCCCGGCGGCTTCCACCAGAATTTTCTGCGCCTCTTCGCTGCGAAGGGCGATTACCGCGCCGCGAATATCATAGGCCACGGGATCACCCGCCGGGCTTTTCAGCAGGGCTTCCACCACGGTATCCCGTATCAGCCCGAGGTCCAGCATCCGCCTGCGCGCCGCCCCGCCGGAGGTCAGTTCTTTCACTCTGGCCCTCTGTCCTAAAGGCAGGGCGCTGAGCGGTATATATTGATGAGACATAGGTGTCCTCCTGACAATCAAAAGCGTTTCTCGACTTTAGCGGCGAGAAACTTTTTTTCTTACACTATATTCAAATAAATTGGGTGTGTGACGAATATATATTGACCGAACAGCGGTAACACAGGGGTACAAAATGGACAATGAGTTTCACACGGTCAGGGGCTACCAGCTTCTGCAGCAAAACAGCCGGCTGCTCACTTCAGCGATGGAAGACTATCTCGAAATGGTCTGCCGGAACGCCGGAGAAGACGGCTACATGCGCATCCGCGAGCTGGCGCAAAAGCTGAACGTCAGGGCGTCGTCGGCGACCAAAATGATACAGAAGCTGGGCGAGCTGGGCTTCATCAAATACAGAAGGTACGGCATGATCGAGCTTACGGAAGCCGGCAAACAGCTGGGCGAATACCTGCTTCAGCGGCACCGCGTCATCGAGCAGTTTCTCAGCATGCTGGGCATTACGGAAAACCTTCTGGTAGAAACCGAACTGATTGAGCACCACATCAGCCCGAACACTTTAAAGCGCCTTGAAATGCTCACCCGGTTCTTCTCTTCCAACCCGGAGCTGCTCAGACGCCTGAGAATCTATATCTCCCACCACATGAACGCTGGCCCGGAATAAAACACACCGCCAGTTTCCGCCTTGTCAGCTTTATGAATCTATATGGGCCGCCTCAAAGCGGCTTTTATTTTACGCCGCCATGCGAAATTCATAGAATAATAAATCTGCAAAAAATCACTCCGGTCATATTGACATTTTTTCGGATACGCATATAATATATTTGAACGGTTGTTCAAGTGTTCATATTATGAAGGGTACGATGGATGAATAAGCGATTTGTTTTGCACGGCGTATGCGCGGCCTGCGCCGCCGGCATAGAGCAGGAAGTCCGAGCGCTGCGTGGCGTGCGCGAAGCGACATTCGGCGCATTGTCCGGCACGCTGCAGGTGGAGTCGGCAGGAGAATGGCCCGAGGGCCTCATCGCCGATATCGGCGATATTATAAGGCGTATCGAGCCGGGCGCCACGCTGACCGAAGTCGAGCCGCCCGCCAGCCGGACGATATACCTCAAAGGGCTGTCCTGCGCCGATTGCGCCGAACGGATTGAGCGCGAGGTGGCGCAGCTCCCCGGCGTGCGTTCCGCTTCCGTCAGGCCCATGGCGCAGGAGCTGACCGTTGAAGCCGACTCCGCAGAAAATCTGCCCGCCATACTGCGGCAGGCGGCGGATATCGCCGCCAAAATCGACCCGGGCATTACTGTTGCCTGGTCGCGCGAGGCAGGCGATATGGCAAAGAGTGAATCGCGTCTTTGGTATTTGATAATAAAAGGCTTTGGCGCGGCGCTGTTTGCGGCGGCGCTGCTGGTTTCCTCCTCCCTCGCGTGGCTGCCGCTTGCGCTGTATATCATTAGCTACCTTTTAATTGGTTGCGAAGTCGTGTGGGCAGCGCTGAAAAATATTGCCCGCGGCAAGGTGTTCGACGAAAACTTCCTGATGAGCCTCGCCACCGTCTGCGCGTTCGCCATCGGCGAATATCCCGAGGCTGTCGCGGTGATGCTGTTCTATCAGATAGGCGAAATATTCCAGAATGCCGCGGTGGGCCGCTCCCGCCGCAGCATATCCGCACTCCGGCAGATACGCCCCGACACCGCCAATTTGGTGACGCCGGATGGAACGATGACAGTGCCGCCGGAAATGGTGGGCGTGGGCGAGCGCATACTGGTGCGGCCCTGCGAACGCGTGCCGCTGGACGGCGTGGTACTGGAAGGCGCATCTTCTCTGGATACCTCGGCGCTGACGGGCGAATCGCTTCCACGCGATGTGCAGCCGGGCGATATCTTGCTCGCAGGCTCTATCAACCAGAGCGGCCTTATCACCGTGGAAGTCAAAAAGGAGTACGGCGAGTCCACCATCGCCCGCATACTGGAGCTGGTACAGAGCGCAGGCAGCAAAAAGGCTCCTGCCGAGCAGTTCATCACCCGGTTTTCGCGCTACTACACGCCCGCGGTTGTCGGGGCGGCGGTGCTGCTGGCCGTTATCCCGCCGTTGGTTATACCGGGCACAGCGTTCGCGGATTGGCTGAACCGCGCGCTGGTGTTCCTGGTGGTGTCGTGCCCGTGCGCGCTGGTGCTATCCATACCGCTCGGATTCTTCGGCGGCATCGGCGGCGCGTCGCGCCAGGGTATACTCGTCAAGGGAAGCAGCTACCTCGAAGCCATGAGCCGCGTGGACACCGTGGTGTTCGACAAGACCGGCACGCTGACCGAAGGCCGATTCACCGTGACGGACGTGATGGGCGGAGACGACGTGCTGCGCTATGCGGCCCACGCTGAAATCCACTCCACCCACCCCATCGCGCAGTCCATCCGCGCGGCTTACGGCGGCAGTCTCGACGAAGCTGCCGTCACGGAGCTGGAGGAAATCCCGGGCTACGGCATCAGCGCGGTGGTAGATGGCGTGCGCGTGCTGGCGGGCAGCGCCAGGCTGATGGAGCGAGAAAACATCAATTTCACCCCTGCTCATGCCGCGGGCACCATCGTTTACGTCGCGCTGAGCGGCAGGTTCGCCGGGCATATCGTGATAGCCGACCGAATCCGCCGCGACAGCGCCGAAACCATCCGCTCGCTCAAGCGCATGGGCGTCAAAAACACGGTGATGCTGACGGGAGACAGCCATTCGGCGACCCAAAGCGTCGCGGAAGAGCTGGGAATCGATGCCTTCTACGCGGAGCTTCTGCCCCACCAGAAGGTGGAGAAGCTGGAGCAGCTCCGGCAAAGCCGCATCGGCAAGGGCAAACTCGTAGCCGTAGGCGACGGCATCAACGACGCGCCGGTGCTGGCAATGGCGGACGTGGGCATCGCAATGGGCGGCGCCGGAACTGACGCGGCCATCGAAGCGGCGGATATCGTGCTTATTCGGGACGAACCCTCCCGCCTGGTATCGCTGATACGCATATCGCGCAAAACAGGCCGCATCGTGCTGCAGAACATACTGTTTGCGCTGGGCGTGAAGGGCGTGATACTGCTGCTGGGCGCTTTCGGCGTCGCTACCATGTGGGAAGCGGTGTTCGGCGACGTGGGCGTGGCGGTTCTTGCGATACTCAATTCCATGCGCGCGATGCGTGTGCCGAAGGAATAATTTTTAGGCATTGAAGGATATACCCTTGCCAATATTGAAATATTATGGAAAATTACGATGGAGGCATCAGCCATGGATAATATTGGAGTCGTTTATGCAACGAAGACGCAGCACTCCAGAAAATTGGCGGAAGCCATAGCCCAGGAGCTGGGCGTTACCGCGAAAAACATCTCGGAAGACACCCAGCCGGAAGAGACCCGTTTGCTCTTTATTGTCGGGGGTATTTATGGGGGTAAATGCAATCCTGACCTGCTGGCCTATGCGAAAAAGCTAGACTCCTCCCTCGTTAAAAGAGCAGCGCTTGTGACGTCCAGCGCATCGGTAAGCAACCGAAGCCAAAAGGAGTTGCGCGAACTCCTAACGAAAAAGGGCATCGACGTAGTGGGCGAGTTATCCTGCACGCGCAGCTTCCTTTTCGTTAAGCTCACCCATCCAAACAAAGCGGATATCGATACCATCGCACATGCTGCAAAAGAACTGGCCGCAAACGCGCTTAGCTGAACCCCCTTTAGAGGCGGCTTGCTCCCCGTAATTAGCTCCCCGTAGTATATGAAAAAGAGCCGGATTCCCCCGGCTCTTTCAAGGCCTGAATATTTACAGCGCCTGATCCAATTCGTAGATGAGGTCGTCGACATGCTCGGTGCCGATGGACAGCCGGATGGTGCCCGGCGTGATGCCGGATTCCAACAGCTCCTGATCGGTCATCTGCGAATGCGTGGTGCTCGCCGGATGGATCACCAGCGATTTGACGTCCGCGACGTTTGCCAGCAGCGAGAACAGCTTGAGCTTGCCGATGAACTTCAGCGCCGCTTCCCGTCCGCCCTTGATCTCAAACGTGAATATCGAGCCCGCGCCTTTCGGGAAGTATTTTTTATACAGGGCATGGTGCGGATGGTCGGGCAGCGCCGGATGGTTGACCTTCTCTACCTTGGGATGTCCGCTCAGGAACTCTACGATCTTCAGCGCGTTTTCCACATGGCGTTCCACGCGGAGCGACAGCGTCTCCAGCCCCTGCAGGAACAGGAACGCGTTAAACGGGCTGAGCGCCGCGCCGGTGTCGCGCAGCAGCGTCACGCGCGCCTTGATGATGTAAGCCGCCGGGCCTGCCACCTCCGAGAATATCGCTCCGTGGTAGCCGGGGCTGGGTTCGGTGATGCCGGGGAACTTGCCGGACGCCTTCCAGTCGAACTTGCCGCTGTCCACGATCACGCCGCCGATGGACGTGCCATGGCCGCCTATGAACTTGGTCGCCGAGTGCACCACGATATCCGCGCCGTATTCAAACGGGCGCAGCAGGTAAGGCGTGGTGAACGTGTTGTCCACGATGAGCGGGATTCCGTGTCTGTGGGCGATATCCGCCACCGCCTCGATGTCGATGATGGTGGAATTGGGGTTGCCCAGGCTCTCGATGAACACCGCCTTGGTGTTGAGCCGTATCGCCGCTTCGAAGCTGCCCTCCTCGTCGGGGTCCACAAACGTCACGTCGATGCCGAAGTCCTTAAACGTGTGCGCAAACAGGTTGTACGTGCCGCCGTACAGCGTTTTGGCCGCCACGATATGGTCGCCCGTGCGCGCGATGTTCTGGATGGCGTATGTCACCGCCGCCGAACCGCTGGCAAGCGCCAGCGCGCCGATGCCGCCTTCCAGCGCTGCCATGCGCTTCTCGAACACATCCGCGGTGGGGTTCATGATGCGCGTGTAGATGTTGCCCGGTTCCGTCAGCGCGAACCGGCCTGCCGCAGCCTCGGGGCTGGGGAATACATATGAGGTCGTCTGGTAGATGGGAACCGCACGGGCATCCGTCGCGGGATCCGGCGTTTCCTGCCCCACATGCAGCTGAAGTGTTTCAAACCTGTATTGCCTGTCGCTTGCCATGGTCCCTCCTTCTCATATATCTCATATATGTTCTATATGAATTTTCTATAATTTAATACCTTTTGACCCTGTTTGTCAAGAGGTTTTCATATTATTTCTGTATGATTTATATACATTTTGAACAGGGGTTCAGAATGGGTTTACAAACCTGCCTGTATGGCTCGCTGCTTGTGCGCCAGCTCCTCCAGCGTGATATTGTCCACCACGCCGCTTGTTGCCTCGTCGATACGCTTCCACACGTCCAGCGTGACGCACACGTCACAGCGCGGGCATTGGTTGGGCTCGTCCTCCATACACTTCACCGGCACCAGGCTGCCCTCTATCGCGCGCAGTATCATGCCTACGGTATACTCCTCCGCGGGCCTGCTGAGCTTATAGCCGCCCTGTGCGCCGCGGGCGCTCTTCACGAAACCGGCCCGGCTGAGCACGGTGATAATCTGCTCCAGATATTTTTCCGAAATCTCCTGACGGGCGGCAATGCTCTTGATGGTGACGAATTCGTCGCTCGGAGAGGTGGCGAGATCCACCATCAGACGCAGTGCGTAGCGCCCCCTTGTCGATATTTTCATGCTACACCTTCCTTGATGGAAATCATTCAGACTGATTGGGCTCCTCCGCCGTGCCCGCAATGGCGCGAATCACTTCTCCGGCGAGTATCAGCCCGGCCACGGAGGGTACAAGCGCGATGCTGCCGG
>JBMNOT010000040.1:0-12901 GCA_050943225.1 Christensenellales bacterium
TATTTCGACATCCGCCAGCCCTGCCGGCACCAGCTCCGCGATGATGCTGATGAGCGCCGGCTTCAGCTCAGCCGGGTCGGTGAGCTTCTCATCCTTCACCCGCCGCCTAAGCTCCTCCATGATGCGCTCGGTGGCGCTCACGCCGATGTCGCAGAGTATCAGCGTCTCCTCCAGCTCGTCGAAAAAGTCTTCATCTATTTTCTTGAACGACGCCAGCACGCCGTTTACCTTAGCCGATATGTTATCGCGGGTCTTCTTCAGCCCGCCCCAGATTTTATCAAAAATACTCATGCGCCCTCCTTGTCCATCCGCACCGACAGCAGCTTGGAAACGCCTTTTTCTTCCATGGCCACGCCGTACAGGCTGTCGCATACCGCCATCGTCGGCTTGCGGTGCGTGATCACGATAAACTGCACGTCTTTTGCGGCGTACTTCTCCAGATACTCGGAGAACTTGACGACGTTCTCGTCGTCCAGCGCTGCGTCGATCTCGTCCAGTATGCACACCGGCGACGGGTTAATCTTGAGCAGCGCGAACAGCAGGCTGATGGCCGTCAGTGCCTTCTCACCGCCGGACAGCAGCGAAATCTTCTGAAGCTTCTTTCCGGGCGGCTCCGCGATGATCTCGATGCCGCACTCCATGATGTCGCCCTCTTCCAGCACCAGCTCGGCGCGGCCGCCGTCGAACAGTTCCCGGAACGTGGCGCCGAAATGCTTGTTGATCTGCTCAAAGCTCTGGCGGAACGTGTGCCGCATCTCGTTCATCAGCGACGATATCAGCTTGCGCAGGTCTTCCTCCGCCCTCTGCAGATCCTCCCTCTGGGCAATCAGCGAATCCATGCGCTCCTTGAGCGCCGCGTAATCCTGAATCGCCGCCGGGTTCACGCTGCCCATCTCGTGCAGCCGCGCGCGAATTTCCTCCGCCTCGGCCGCCGCGCCGGTAAGGTCGATATCCTGACGCTCGGCAAGGGCGTTCGCATAGGTGAGCTGGTAGGTATCCCACAGCCGGTTTTGCGCCGCCTCGATGTCCGCCTGCGCCTTCTCGATGTTGAACCCTGTACGCAGGCTCTTCTCCGACAGTTCGGTCACCGCCCGGCGTGTCTGATCCAGCTCCGCCTCCAGCACCGCAATCTCA
Source organism: Christensenellales bacterium (assembly GCA_050943225.1). GTDB lineage: Bacteria > Bacillota > Clostridia > Christensenellales > SZUA-584 > SZUA-584. The sequence continues at coordinate 1,135 of JBMNOT010000040.1, forward strand.
CCCATCTGAGCCGTGCGGCTCGCAGCCATTTCGCCCTGCTGGCGTTTGAGCGATTCCAGCACTTCCGCTTTGCTGCGGTACATGTCCTCCATCTCCTTTTTGAAAGCGCGCAGGTTCTCGGCGCTTTCGGCCTCAAGCTCCAATGCTTTGGCTTTTGCGCTGCGTTGCCGTTCAAACTCCTGCTTCTCCTGCATGAGCCGCATGTTATCGCTTAAGAGCGCAGCGTTCTCGCGGAACAGACCCGCAATAACGACTTCCGCGTCGTGGATGATCTTCTTCAGCTCTTCGATGCGCTCGGTGCGGCGGCTGAATTCCTCCTCCAGACGCTTCATATCCTCGCTTTGCGTCTCGCTGGCCTGCTGCATGTCGCTCTGCAATGCGGCGGAGCCCTCAATCTCCTGAGCCGCGCGCGCCGCAGCGTCGTTCAGGCTGGCAAGCTCTTCCTCCAGGGCGCGTTCCTGCGCTTCCGCTGCCGCAGCCGCCGCAAACAGCGATTCCCGCTTTTCCCGGGCAGCCGCCTGCTGCACATCGCCGTCGTGCAGCGTCGTACGCAGCGACTCGATCTCGCTCTGCAGCGCCTCGCGCTCGCGAATCCGCTCCGCCAGCTTCTGCTCCAGCGCCGCCACCGTGGCTTTCAGCTGCTCAGCACGGCCGCGCGTCTCTTCCTCGCGACGGTCGCGGGAAACCAGCCCGCTGCGCTCGCGCCTTAAGCTGCCGCCCGTGATGGAGCCGCCAGGGTTGAACACGTCGCCCGCCAGCGTCACCACGCGCAGCGACTGGCCACAGCGCCGCATCACGCGGATTGCGGTGTCGGTTTCGTTCACAATCACCGTGCGCGCCAGCAAAAAGTCCACGGCGGGCCGCACATCGTCCGTGCACGACACCAGCTCCGAAGCCACGCCCAATACGCCGGGCTCAGAGAGCACCGCGCGCTCCTCCCGCGAGAGCGAGCGCAGCCTCAGGCTCTTCACGGGCAGGAACGTTACCCGGCCCATGTTATTTTTTCTTAAGTGGGCGATGATATGCTTGGCGTCGTATTCGTCTTCCACGATGACGTTCTGCAATGCGGCGCCCAGAACAGTCTCAATCGCCGTTTCAAACTGTGCGGGCACGCGCATCACGTCCGCCACCGTACCCCGTATGCGGCTGCCGATATCCGCATGGTCACGCGCGGACAGCATCAGGTTTCGCACGCTGTCCATATAGCCCTCGAAGCTGCCCTTCATGTCGGCGAGCATCCGGGCTGTCGATGCGGCGGTGGCGTATTCTCGCCGTGCGGCTTCCAGCGCCTGCCGCGTCTCGGCGACAGCCCGTGCCGCATCGCGCTCACGCTGCACCGCTTCGTTGAACCGGCTACGCACAGCGTCCGCCTGCTCATTGAGCTTTTTCTGCCGCGCGTCTTCCGCGGCGATCTGCTCAGCGAGCCGCTGTTTTTCCGCCGCGATTTCGGCCATGCGGCGCTGCGCTTCCTCGATGCGCTGAATGAGGCCCGCCCGTTTCTGCTCCAGCGCCGACACCGCGCTGCGCACGTCGGCCATGCGCTCCAGCGATTTCACCCGCGCGCTCTGCGCCGATTCCATCGCTTTCGCCCTGTCGTCCATATCCCGGCTGAGCCTGTCCAGCTCGGCCTGCGCCTCGGCGGCTTCGCGGCGGCGCCTTTCCAGTTTTTCCTCGATTTTATTCAGGCGGAGCCGGTTGGCCTGTTCGTTTTCCGCTGCGGCTGCCGCTTTCTTTTCCAGCTCCTCGATCTCGGTGCGGAGGCGCTGCGTGTCCTTCTCGTTGTTGGCGATGCGCTCGTCGCACAGGCGTATTTCGCCTTCCACGCGCTCCAGCTCCGCCAGCGCGCCGCTCAGCCTTTCCGCCAGCGCGCCACTCTCCTTTTCCGACCTCGCCGCCTGCTCCTGCAGGGCAGCCAGCCTGCCCGCCAGCTCTATCGCCAGTCGTTCCTTGCCGGCGCGCTCTTCGTCCAGCTCTGCGCGCTGCTGCTCCAGTTTTGCGATGCGGTCGCGCAGCCTGTCGCAGTTCTGCAGGAAAAGGCCCACGTCCAGCGCGCGCAGCCGTGCCGAGAGCTCCAGATACAGCGCTGCGTCCTCCGCCTGCTTCTTCAGGGGCTCCAGCATAAACGCCTGCTCCGCGATGATGTCGCTTATGCGCTGTATGTTCTCGCGGGTTCTCTCCAGCTTGCGTTCCGCTTCCTCCTTGCGCACCCGGTATTTCATGATGCCGGACGCTTCCTCGAAAACGCGGCGCCTGTCCAGCGATTTCTCACTCAGTATTTCGTCGATGCGGCCCTGCCCGATGATGGAATAGCCCTCGCGGCCGATGCCGGTGTCGCGGAACAGCGCCAGTATGTCCTTTAAGCGGCATTTGGTGCCGTTGATATAGTATTCGCTCTCGCCGCTGCGGTACAGCTTGCGCGTTACCTGGATCTCGGAATACTCCGTTCCCAGCTTGGCGTCGCCGTTGTCAAAAAGCAGCGTCACTTCGCATCTGGAGCGCGGCTTGCGCGTCTGCGTGCCCGCAAATATCACGTCCTGCATCATGCCGCCGCGCAGCGACTTGGCGCTCTGCTCGCCCAGCACCCAGCGCACAGCGTCCGAAATGTTGCTCTTGCCGCTGCCGTTGGGGCCCACGACGCCGATGATCGATCCGCTCATATGCATCTGGGTCTTTTCCGGGAAGGACTTGAACCCGGACATCTCAATGCATTTTAGAAACAATACGCTCTACGACCTTTCCGCATATATTAATACCCCTGCTCACCATCTAAAAAAAAATCGGCATACGCTGCCGACACTTGGGTGCCATAAACTTACCGCGCTTCCACGATCAGCTTAATCGAAGTTCTCACCACGCCGTCGATCTCGATATTGGTGAATGCGGGAATTACAACCAGGTCTATGCCGCGCGGCGCCATAAACCCCCGCGTGATTGCAATGGCCTTGATTGCCTGATTGACGGCACCTGCGCCCACAGCCAAAACCTCCGCATAGTTGTGTTCGTTTATCATTGCCGCTATGGCCCCGGCAACAGCTTTTGGCTGTGATTTTGTCGACACTTTCAGCGGTTCCATATAAGCCCCCATATACTGTATAGCATAACTGGTATTGTATCAAAAAAACGGCAATAAGACCATCTTTTTTTTATTAATCAGGCCTTTTTTCCCAGACAGTTCCCGGCTGCAACGGATAAAACGGCGGCAACAGGTGAAAACCGGCCTCTCGCCGCACGCCGGTAGCCTGCGCTGAGCACGCGGTGACAGCCAGCAGCGTTACAGAGCGGCGTCTAGCATCGCCGCGATTTTATCCTTGCCCACAATGCCGACAGACCTGGAAACGATGCTACCGTCCTTGAAGAGTATCAGCGTCGGTATGCTCATCACGCCAAAGCGCTGGGCTAGCTCCGGCTCCTCGTCGATGTTGACTTTGCCCACAGTGACCTTGCCGTCGTAATCTTCCGCTATCTGGTCGATCGTCGGGGAAAGCATGCGGCACGGCGCGCACCATTCCGCCCAGAAATCCACCAGTACCGGACGGCTGCTGCTGGACACCTTTTCATCAAAGGTGAGATTCGTTATCTGTATGGCCTTTGAAGACATCTGTACTCTCCTTAAAACTTATCTTTTGTCCACCATCCTGTAGACATTGCTGACCTTTTTATTATACAACGGCGCGGCGATTTTTAACAGTACAAAAGACAGCGCCGCAAACCCCAGCCCGAACAGGGCCGCCGGCATCTGCGGTTCGGCAAAAACGCCCCACACCGAGCCCAGCAACCAGCCCAATACCACGCCGATAATCAGCATGACCAGCGGGAACGCATAGGCCAGCGCGGACGCGCTCAGGGCTTTTTTGGAGCGTATGGACACCGCCACCATGTCGCCCACCGAAGCGCCCAGCTCGTTGGGCACTTCGATGACGATTTCGTTCTGCGTGGAAAGCATGCCGCAGGCCTGGCAGCGCCCGCATGCCGAAGTCCGCGTGAACTTCACATACGCCGTGCTGCCCCGGATATTCACGACCTGCCCCAGCTCCTGCATCTGTTCCATATCTTTTATTTACTCCACAATCTTGATACCCAGCTCGCGCAGCTGTTTGGGCGATACGGGCGACGGCGCGTTGGTCATCAGGCAGGACGCGTTCTGCACCTTGGGGAACGCGATGACGTCGCGTATGGACTGGCAGCCCAAAAGCAGCATGGCCAGCCTGTCAAGGCCGAACGCAAGCCCGCCGTGCGGCGGCGCGCCGTATTTCAGCGCTTCCATCAGGAAGCCGAAGTTCTCCCACGCCTCCTTTTTAGTATGCCCGATTGCTTTCAGCATCCGCTCCTGCAGCTCGGCGGTATGGATACGGATGCTGCCGCCGCCGATCTCGTTGCCGTTTAACACCATGTCGTAGGCCTTGGCGTGTACGCTGCCCGGGTCGCTCTCCAGTTTGTCCACGTCCTCGTCTTTGGGGCACGTGAACGGATGGTGCTTCGCGACATACCTCTTCTCTTCCTCGTCGTATTCGAACTGCGGGAAGTCCACCACCCACAAAAGGTCCCATTTGCTCTCGTCAATAAGCCCCAGCTTTTTGGCGAGCTTTAAGCGCAGCGCGCCCAGTGTGTCGTAGACGATTTTGTCCTTGTCGCCCACGAAGAATATGATGTCGCCGGTCTCCGCGCCCACGCGCTTTAAGAGCGCGTCCAATTCCTCGTCCGTGAAGAACTTGGTGATGGGCGACTGCATGCCATCTTCCTTCATCGATATCCACGCCATGCCCTTAGCGCCGTATATCTTCACAAAGTCCACCAGAGAGTCGATCTCGCGGCGGGCGTACTTATCTACGCAGCCCTTGGCGTTGATCGCGCGGACGCTGCCGCCGTTTTGTACCACGGACGAGAATACTTTAAAACCGGTGTTCGCCACGATGTCGCTCACGTTGACAAGCTCAAGGCCAAAGCGGGTGTCCGGCTTGTCGGAGCCGAAGCGGTCCATCGCTTCCTGATAAGGCAGGCGGCGCAGCGGCAGCGGGATGTCCACGTCCAGCACCTGCTTGAATATGTGCGCAATCAGGCCTTCCGCCATCGTCAGCACGTCGTCCACGTCCACGAACGACATCTCAATATCGATCTGCGTGAACTCGGGCTGGCGGTCGGCGCGCAAATCCTCGTCGCGGAAGCATTTGACGATCTGGAAATAGCGGTCGAAGCCCGATATCATGAGTATCTGCTTTAAAGTCTGCGGCGACTGTGGCAGCGCGTAGAAGCTGCCCGGATGTACGCGCGACGGCACCAGGTAGTCGCGCGCGCCCTCGGGCGTGCTCTTGGTGAGCATCGGCGTCTCAATATCGAGGAAGCCGTTTTTCACTAAATAATCCCGCGCGGCGGCGGAGATGCGGCTGCGCATCATGATGTTGTGCTGCATCTTGGGGCGCCGCAGGTCGAGATAGCGGTATTTGAGCCGCAGTTCCTCGCGCACCCCGGTATCGTCCTCAATCTCGAAAGGCGGCGTCTGCGCCTTGCTTAATACCTTGAGCTCGCGCGCCTTGAGCTCAATAAGGCCGGTGGGTAGCTTTTCGTTCACCGTTTCGGGATCGCGCCTGACGATCTTGCCGCACACGGCGAGGACGTATTCGCTGCGCAGCGCGTTCACGCGGTTAAAATCGCCCTCCAGCACCGATTCGTCGAACACCACCTGCATGATGCCGCTGCGGTCACGCAGGTCCACAAATACCAGCGCGCCAAAATCGCGCCGCGTCTGCACCCAGCCCATCAGCGTGACTTCCCTGCCGACATCGTCCAGCGTAAAGTTGGTGCAGTAATCAGTCCTCTTCCATCCCTGTAAAAACTCGCTCATTGTAAGCCATCCTTTATAAATTGATGCAGTTCCGCCATCGGAACCGTATTTTCTTCGCTCTTTGCCATGTCGCGCACCACGGCCGTGCCGCTTTCAAGCTCGTTGTCCCCGATGATGACCGCGTAGCGCGCGCCGATTTTGGAGGCGTATTTCAGCTGCGCCTTGAGGCTTCTGCCCATGTGGTCGCACTCGGCTTTTAGCCCTGAGCTGCGCAGCCCGCCGGCTATGCGGAAGTTCTCCACCGCCGCCTTAGCGCCCAGCGCGCATACGTACACGTCGCACTGGCCCGGCGCAGGCAGCTCGATGCCCAGCGATTCCAACACCAGCAGCAGCCTCTCCAGCCCCAGGCCGAAGCCCACGCCGGGCAGAGACGGCCCGCCCAGTTCTTCCACCAGGCCGTCGTAGCGGCCGCCGCCGCACACCGTGCCCTGCGCGCCGATGTCGGTGGAGATGATCTCGAACACCGTCTTGGTGTAATAGTCGAGGCCGCGCACGATCATCGGGTTCACCGAATACGCGATGCCCGCGCTTTCCAGCCGCTGTTTCAATCCTTCGAAGTGCGCCGCGCACTCGTCGCACAGCCGGTCAAGCATCTTGGGCGCGTCCGCCACGATGCCCTGGCAGCGCTCTTCCTTGCAGTCCAGCGCGCGCAGCGGGTTGGTCGCCATGCGCTCGCGGCAGGTGGCGCATAGCCGACTCTCGTTGGCCTTGAGGTATTCCCTCAGCGCCGCGTTGTAGGCCGGGCGGCACTGTTTGCAGCCGATGCTGTTGATGTTGAGCGCGAGGTTATTGACGCCCAGCTTGTTAAGCAGCGTCAGCGCCACGGAGATGACCTCCGCATCGATGGACGGCCCGGGCGACCCGAAAGCCTCGATGCCGAACTGGTGATGCTCGCGCAGCCGGCCTTTCTGCGTGTTCTCGTAACGGAACACCGGGCAGTTGAGGTAGTACATCTTGAGCGGCAGCGCTTCGGCGTACAGGCTATGCTCCACCAGAGCGCGCACCACGCCGGCCGTGCCTTCCGGCTTGAGCGTTATGCTGCGGCCGCCCTTGTCCTCAAACGTGTACATCTCTTTCTGCACGATGTCCGTGGTGCCGCCCACACCGCGCAGAAACAGCTCGGTGTGTTCCACCACCGGCGTACGTATCTCGCGGTATCCAAACAGCGCACACACCTCGCGCGCCGCGGCTTCCACGTATTGCCACCTGGCACTCTCCCCGGGCAGTACGTCTTTCATGCCCTTGGGCGCTTTCGTCAGCATTCGTTCACCTCATTATTTATAGATTACCGCTGTCAGCTAAAACAAAACGTCCCTATCAGTTAAGACAGGGACGAGCATATCATAGCCCGCGGTGCCACCCACATTCCCAGGATGCTTCCTGGGCACTCGCGTCAATATTCGTAACGCAAAGAGGCTGTTCCCCGTCTTAAAACCGCGCCTTTCCGATTGCAGTCACGTCGGAAAGTCCCTGCCGCGCGGCACCGCTTAAGCGGAGGTCCTCTTCGGTTGATATATTATATACTCTGCGCGCCGTTTTGTCCACGGTCTGTTTGCCCGCGGCTTATTTGCAGCAGAGCTCGTACGTTTCCTGTGCGATCTTGAATTCTTCGTTGGTGGCCACGCACCAAATCTCCACCTTGGAATCGTCGGCGGATATGCGCATCTCTTTGCCGCGCCCCTTGTTGCGCTCAGGGTCGAGCTTTGCGCCGAGGAACTCCAGGCCTTCCGTACACAGCTTGCGAACACGTGCGTCGTTCTCGCCGATGCCTCCCGAAAATACGATTCCATCGAGCCCGCCCATCGCAGCCGCATAGGCGCCGATGTACTTCTTCACGTTATAGCAGAATACTTCCAGCGCAATCTTGGCCCGCTCATTGTTATCTTCGGCGGCAGCCCAGAGATCTCTGAAGTCGCTGGATACACCCGAAAGGCCGAGCATGCCGCTCTTCTTATTCATGTAATCGCTCATCTGATCGGGCGTTAAGTTCATCTCTTTCATCAGATACGGCACGATGGCCGGGTCGATATCGCCACAGCGCGTGCCCATCGGTACGCCCGCCAGAGGCGTCAGGCCCATCGAGGTATCGACGCACTTGCCGCCGCTGATTGCGCACATGCTGGAGCCGTTGCCCAAATGGCAGGTGACGAACTTAAGGTCCTCCTTATCCCTGCCGATGAGCCTCGGAAAGCGCGAAGACAGGTATTTATGTGACGTGCCGTGGAAGCCATAGCGGCGGATGCCGTACTTCGTATACGCCTCATAAGGCAGCCCGTAGAGGTATGCCTTTCTCGGCATCGTCTGATGGAACGCCGTATCGAACACAGCTACCATCGGCGTATCCGGCATGTTGGCGCGGCACGCCTCTATGCCCATGAGGTTCGCCGGGTTATGCAGCGGACCGAACTTGATGCAATCTCTGATCGCGGCGATGACGTCGTCATTGATGATAACGCTCTGCGTAAACTTGTCAGCCGCGTGCAGCACGCGATGCCCTACGGCGTTGATCTCATTCATATCCTTGATCACGCCGTATTCCGGATCCGTCAGCGCTTTGAGCACAAGCTTCATCGTTTCCTTATGGCTGGGCATGGGTTCCGTGATCTCCAGCTTCTCCTTGTCCTTGGCGCAGTGAGTCAGCATTGAACCTTCGATGCCGATGCGCTCGGCAAGCCCTTTTGCGATGATTTCAGAGTTTTCGATTTCAAACAGTTGATACTTCAGCGATGAACTTCCTGCGTTGATGATGAGAATGTTGTACATAATGCCTCCTTTATCCTTGAGCCTGCACAGCCGTAATGGCCACCACAGAAACGATATCATCCACACTGCACCCGCGCGACAGGTCGTTGACCGGAGCGGCCAGACCCTGACAGACCGGCCCTATGGCCTCTGCCCCGGCCAGGCGCTGCACCAGCTTATAGCCTATGTTGCCCGCCTGCAGGTCAGGGAATATCAGCACGTTGGCATGGCCCGCCACCGGGCTGCCGGGCGATTTCAGCTGCCCAACGGAAGCGACCAGCGCGGCGTCCGCCTGCAGCTCGCCGTCCACCATCAGATCCGGCTTCATCTGCTTCACCAGCTCCGTGGCCTGCCGAACCTTGTCCACCAGCTCGTGCTTGGCGCTGCCCTTGGTGGAGAACGACAGCATCGCGACCTTGGGCTCCATGCCCGTCAGCTGCGCCGCCGTTTTGGCAGTCGATACTGCGATCGCCGCAAGCTCTTCCGCGTTGGGATTGGGGTTTACGGCGCAGTCGCCGAAAACCATCACGCCGTTATGGCCGAAGTCCGCGTTTTTCAGTATCATGACAAAACAGCTGGAGACGACCGAAATGCCGGGCGCAGTTTTGATTATTTGAAGAGCCGGGCGGAGCGTGTTGGTCGTTGTGTTGATAGCGCCGGCCACCATGCCGTCTGCGTCGCCTTTTTTGATCATCATACATGCGTAGTAGAGAGGATCCAGAACGGTCTTGAGTGCCGTTTCAGGCGTGACGCCTTTGTGTTTGCGAAGCTGGTAAAAAGTGTCCGCGTAGTCGTTGAGTTTGTCCGAAGTGGCAGGGTCTAAAATGGTGACTCCTAAGCTCTCGATATCCGGTGACTGTTTCTTTACTTCGTCCGGGCTGCCTATCAGTATGACTGTGGCCAGCCTCTCCTTTGCGATGATTGCGGCTGCCTGAACCGTCCGTTCCTCCGTGCCCTCAGGCAATACGATGCGTTTCAGGTTTGCACGCGCCTTGTTTTTAATTTCATCCATGAGTCCCATTTTATCCCCATGCTCCCTTCTATTATAAAAAGTTAATAATAATCTTACGGCTCATGCTATAATTGGGCTAAAGGTTATTATATATAAAGTTGTAACATTTGAAAAGGATAAAATATGCGGATTTGCGGCATTGTTGTAGAATATAACCCTTTTCATAAGGGACACGCCTATCACATCGAGCAATCGCGCCGGATAACCGGCGCCGATATCGTCGTGTGCGCGATGAGCGGCAGCTTCGTGCAGCGCGGCGAGCCCGCCATATTCGATAAGTGGACGCGGGCGGCCTGCGCCATTGCGGGCGGCGCGGACGCCGTGATCGAACTGCCGCTGCTCTCGGCCATACAGAGCGCCGAAGGCTTTGCGTCGGGCGGCGTCCGGCAGCTTGCCGCCGCGGGCATAACCGACCTCTGCTTTGGCTGCGAAACCGGCGATATGAAGCTGCTGTCCCGCATCGCGGACACTGTCACGGACGAGGACGAGGATTTCAAACAGCGGTTGTCGCAGCGGCTGGCCGAAGGGCACAGCTTTGCCCGGGCGCGCGCCGGAGCTGCGGGCATCCCGGACATCGCTTCCATGCCGGGCGCGATACTCGGCGTGGAATATTTAAAAGCCATCCGCCGCAGCTTCCCGCATATCGCGCCGCACGTCGTGCTGCGCCAGGGCGCGGGTTATCACTCGGACGACATCAATGCCCACCTCCCCAGCGCCACCGCCATCCGCAAAGCTCTAGCCGAAGGGCAAACGGAACAGGCGCTGGCCGCCATGCCGGAGCGCTGCGCGGATATCGTCCGCAGGGCGCTTTCCGAGGGGCTCAGGCCCGTTTTTCCCCATACGTTCGACGCGGCGCTGCTGCATACGCTGCGGCTGCGCGGCGCGTCCTATATAGCCTCGCTGCCCGACGTTTCAGAGGGACTGGAAAACCGCATATTCTCGGCGGCACAAAACTGCCGCACCCGCGAAGAGCTGATCCAGAGCGTCAAAACCAAGCGGTACGCATATGCGCGCATCTCGCGCATACTGCTGTGCGCGCTGCTGGGCATCACCAGGGATATGGTGTCGGCGCACAACTCTGAGCCTGCCTCCTATGTGCGCGTGCTGGCCGTGCGTGACGCCTCGGTGATGTCCGCACTGGCAAAAGCGGCTTCCGTGCCGCTCATCACTTCAGCTGCATCCCCGCTCTACCCTGCCCTCGACGCGGCTGCTACCGGCGTCTGGGCGCTGTCGCAGACCGCCCCGCCGTACGACAAAGCCGACCGGGACTTCACGCAGCGCCTGCTCATCTGACAGGTTCTCCCTTTTGCATACCGCGACCGGCCTTCTCATATCCATGATTAAAGGACTGTGATATGATGAAGAAAGTCGCCATCATCCCTATCATACTCGCGCTGGCGGTGATGATGCTGATCTACCCCCAAAAATGCCTGGACAGCGCGCGCTACGGCCTGGAACTGTGGCTGACGGCGGTGCTGCCTTCGCTGCTGCCCTTCATGGCGGCCTCTTTCCTGCTGCTCGATACCGGCGTGGTTCGGCTCATCGCTGCGCTTTTCACGCCGCTCACCCGGCGGCTATTTTATGCGCCCGGCGAGGCGGCCTATGTGCTGGCGGCGGCTGCGGTATCCGGATACCCGGTGGGCGCGCGGCTTGCCGCCGAGCTCTTCGCGCGGGGCGAGATATCCGAGCCGGACGCCCAGCGCATCGTGCGGTTCACCAGCTTCACCGGCCCGGTGTTTCTGACGGGCGCGGTGAGTACCGGAATGCTGGGCTTGCCCGCGGCAGGCGTTTACCTCGCCGCAGCGCACTACCTGTCCGCAATCCTCACGGGCGTCATATTCGGGCTTATCGACAGGCGGCGTTACCCCGCGCCGCCCGCAACGCGCCAAACGTTAAAAAACGCATGGGCCCGCTTCAAAGCGGACGCCGCAACTTGCCCGCCCATCGGCATCATGCTGTCGTCCAGCGTGGAAAAATCGCTGTGGGCGCTGCTCAAAATAGGCGGGTTTATCATACTGTTCGCAGTGCTGCTGGAATTATTAAACGTGACCGGCGTGATGGACGCGCTGGTGTGGCTGTATTCGCCGCTTACCTCGCTCGCCGGCCTGAATAACGCGGCGGCGCAGGCTGTTGTGGCGGGAGGCGTTGAGATGACAACGGGCTGTGCGCGCGTC
>JBMNOT010000041.1:0-12690 GCA_050943225.1 Christensenellales bacterium
TTTTCCGTGGAAGCGTCGCAGCTGGTGTTTCTGATACTCGCTGCATCAGCCAAGGCGCTGATGTGATGACGGGCGACATCGTCGGATTTTCCGTGGAAGCGTCGCAGCTGGTGTTTCTGATACTCGCTGCATCAGCCAAGGCGCTGATGTGATGACGGGCGACATCGTCGGATTTTCCGTGGAAGCGTCGCAGCTGGTGTTTCTGATATTCGCTGCATCAGCCAAGGCGCTGATGTGATGACGGAAGGGGCTTCGTCACCAAACGACAAAAAACAAGCTTTGACAAAAAAGGCCGGTGCTATATAATGTAAATAACGACAGGGGTAAAAGAGAGGGACGTTATGGGCAAATCAATCAACGATATTTTCCTGGAGGATTTCCAGAGCGTTGTCGGCGAAATGCTGATACGCAACCGGAGCATACTGGATGTGCTGTCCAAGATACAGGTGAGCGAGGGGCGTGTAAACCGGGCTGTCGTCAAATCGGTGACGCACTGCGGCTGCATCAGCATCGATGGAAAGAAACAGGCTTTTCCAAAAGAAGCCAGCATCAACGACCTTTCCGGGCTGGTATCCACGCAGGTAAAAGGAGAGCTTTGCTCTTATTGTCGCCAGACCATCGAGAAGGAAATCGGCTGTGCGCTGTTCTATCTCGCGGCGCTGTGCAACACGCTGGACATCAGCCTTTATGATGTGATACTCAAGGAGAAGGAAGCGCTGGCCACGCTGGGCAACTACAGCCTGCGGTAGGTGCACGGAGTATAAAATAGCGGCCGGATAAAGGCCGCTTTTGTTTTTCAGGAGGCTGGCAGCGGTAGACAACTGTTTTTATTTTTGAGGCGATCCGGCAAGAGAAAAAAGAGCGTAAAAAAAGGGTTTTTTTGCTGAGGTTTTTGTTGACAAGCCAAATCGGATATAGTAATATGGTATACTGCGTTAGCATGATCATAATAGGGGGAGTGTCTGATTTGCCTCGAAAATATCAGCCCGATATGACCTGTGGCCCGGGACCCGCAGAATAAGAAATCCTGATTTTGGGAATAATCTGCGAGTGCCTTTTTTCTTGAGAGCGAGACTACAATTTTTTTTGCATAATGGGAGTGTGGTTTATAAAGATATGGTACACGAAGTCAAAATTGGCAAGCGAAGCAGAGTGAGCTTTTCCAAGATTCAGGAAGTCCTGGAAATGCCGGATCTGATCGAGATCCAGAAGAACTCGTACAAAGCGTTCCTGGAAACAGGTCTGCGGGAGGTTTTAAACGATATCTCTCCTATCACGGACTACTCGGAAAATCTTATCCTCGAATTCGTGGACTATTATCTGGACGACAAGCCCAAATATACCGTAGAGGAATGCAAGGAGCGCGACGTAAACTATGCCGCGCCTTTGAAGGTTATCGTCCGGTTGCTCAATAAAGAGACAGGCGAGATGAAGGAGCAGGAAGTGTTTATGGGCGACTTCCCGCTGATGACCGAAAAGGGTACCTTCATCATCAACGGCGCGGAGCGCGTCATCGTCAGCCAGCTGGTGCGCAGCCCCGGCGTTTATTACGACGCAGCCATCGACAAGAGCGGTAAAAAGCTTTTTTCCGCAACCGTTATCCCCAACCGCGGCGCGTGGCTGGAGTATGAGACAGACAGCAACGACTGCTACTGGGTGCGCGTGGACCGCACGCGCAAGCTGCCCGTGACTGTGCTGATGCGCGCGATGGGCTGCGGTACCAACCAGGAGATTATCGACCTATTCGGCGACGAGGAATTCCTGCAGGCTACTTTCAAGAAGGACAGCGCACAGAGCGTGGAAGACGGGCTGATTGAGATATACCGCCGCCTGCGTCCGGGCGAGCCGCCCACGGTGGAGAGCGCCCGCATGCTGCTGGATTCGCTGTTCTTTGACCCGCGGCGCTATGACCTGGCGCGCGTGGGCCGCTACAAGTTCAACAAAAAGCTGTCGGTGGCGGGGCGCATCGAAGGCCACAAGAGCGCCGAGAACATCGTGACCGAAGACGGCGAGCTGCTGGCGGCCAAGGGCGAGATTATATCCCATGAGGCTGCGGAGAAGATAGAGACCGCGGGTATCAACAGCTTGACGCTGCTGATCGGCGAGAAGGAAGTGAAGGTGGTCGGCAACAACTTCGTGCGCGTGGACAGCTACCTGCCGTTCCCGCCCATTGAGGCTGGCCTCAACGAGAAGGTCCACTTCCCGACGTTCAAGGCGCTGCTTGCGGAATACGGCCACGACGAGGAATTGCTCAAAAAACAGCTGAAAGTTCATGTCAGCAGCCTGATCCCCAAACATATCATCGTCGATGACATCATGGCGACGATGAGCTACCTCATCGGGTTAAAGTACGGCATCGGTAAAACCGATGATATTGACCATTTGGGCAACCGGCGTTTGCGCAGCGTGGGCGAGCTGCTGCAGAACCAGATCCGCGTAGGTCTATCGCGGCTGGAGCGCGTGGTGCGCGAGCGCATGTCCATTCAGGATATGGACCTGGCGACGCCTTCCAACCTGATTAACATCCGCCCGGTGACCGCGGCCATCAAGGAGTTTTTCGGAAGCTCGCAGCTTTCGCAGTTTATGGACCAGACCAACCCGCTGGCCGAGCTGACTCACAAGAGAAGGCTTTCTGCCCTGGGGCCGGGCGGCCTCAACCGCGAGCGCGCTTCGTTCGAGGTGCGCGACGTGCATCATACGCACTACGGCCGCATGTGCCCCATTGAGACGCCTGAAGGCCCCAACATCGGCCTTATCGGGTCTCTTTCCACCTATGCGCGCATCAACGAGTACGGCTTCATCGAATCGCTGTACCGCGTGATTGACAAGGAAAAAAAGATCATAACGGATAAAATCGTCTACCTGACGGCGGACGAAGAGGATAAATACGTGGTGGCGCAGGCCAACGAGCCCATCGGCGAGGACGGTTTCTTTGCCCGCCCGCGCGTTATGGCGCGACGGCAGGAGGAGATCGTTGAAGTGTCCCGCGATGAGGTGGACCTGATGGACGTATCGCCCAAGCAGGTCGTGTCGGTGGCCACGGCGCTGATTCCGTTCCTGGAAAACGACGACGCCAACCGCGCGCTGATGGGTTCCAACATGCAGCGCCAGGCGGTGCCGCTGGTCCGCACCGAAGCGCCCATCGTGGGCACGGGCATAGAGTTTAAGGCGGCGCAGGACTCGGGCGCAGTGGTTCGCGCGTATGAGGACGGCGTGGTGACCAGCGTGTCCGCAGACCGCATCGTTGTAGAGGAAAAAGACAGGGTTCGCGAATACAAGCTGATCAAGTTCGCACGGTCCAACCAGGGCACCTGCATCAACCAGCAGCCCATCGTGAAGAAGGGCGATCACATCAAAAAAGGCGAAACCATCGCCGACGGTCCCTCCACTGACCAGAGCGAACTGGCGCTGGGCCGCAACGTGCTGGTCGGCTTTATGACCTGGGAAGGCTATAACTACGAAGACGCGATACTCATCAGCGAACGCTTGGTGCGCGACGACGTGTTCACGTCCATCCATATCGAAGGCTACGAGTGCGAGGCGCGCGATACCAAGCTGGGGCCCGAGGAGATTACCCGGGATATCCCCAACGTGGGCGAAGAGGCTTTGAAGAACCTCGACGAGCGCGGCATTATCCGCATCGGCGCCGAGGTGCGCGCGGGCGATATTCTGGTCGGCAAAGTGACGCCCAAGGGCGAGACGGAGCTGACTGCCGAAGAGCGCCTGCTGCGCGCGATATTCGGTGAGAAGGCGCGCGAGGTGCGCGATACTTCGCTGCGCGTGCCGCACGGCGAAGAGGGCATCGTGGTGGACATCAAGGTGTTCACGCGGGAGAACAAGGACGAACTGACCGCGGGCGTCAACAAGCTGGTGCGCGTCTATATCGCGCAGAAGCGCAAGATCTCCGTGGGTGATAAGATGGCGGGACGCCACGGCAACAAGGGCGTTATCTCGCGCATACTGCCCATTGAGGATATGCCGTTCCTGCCGGATGGCACGCCGCTGGACATCGTGCTCAACCCGCTGGGCGTTCCCTCGCGTATGAATATCGGGCAGGTGCTGGAAGTGCACCTTGGCTATGTGGCCAGAATGCTGGGCTGGCATATTGCCACCCCCGTGTTCGACGGCGCGTCGGAAGAGGATATCATGGAACTGTTCCGCCAGCAGGGCATCAACCCGGACGGCAAGACGATACTCTACGACGGCCGCAGCGGCGAACCGTTTGAGAACACCGTAACGGTGGGTTACATGTACATCATGAAACTGCACCATCTGGTAGACGACAAGATACACGCGCGTTCCACTGGTCCGTACTCGCTGGTGACGCAGCAGCCGCTGGGCGGCAAGGCCCAGTTCGGCGGCCAGCGCTTCGGCGAGATGGAAGTGTGGGCGCTGGAGGCTTACGGCGCTGCCAACACGCTGCAGGAGTTGCTGACCGTCAAGTCGGACGACGTGGTGGGCCGCGTGAAGACGTATGAGGCCATTGTGAAAGGCGAGAATATTCCGGAGCCGGGCGTGCCCGAGTCGTTCAAGGTGCTTATCAAGGAGATGCAGTCCCTTGCGCTGGATGTGAAAGTGCTGGGCGACGTGGGCGAGGAGATTCCGCTGCGCGAGAGCGTGGACGACGATGTGGGCGCTCTCGAAGTCAACATCGAGGGATCCGAGGTGGACAGCATTCCCGAAAAGCGCATTACCAAGCCGCACGAGGAAGACTTCTCCGACATTTCTTTCGAAGAGCTGGAAGTGCCGGATATCGACGGGCTGGACGATATCGATGTGGACAGTGGCCTGGAAGGCTCCAGTTTGCCGGATGACGATTTGGACAGTTTGGACAATGACCTCGATTTCGACCTCGGTGAAGACGAGGAATCGGATGAGGATGCTGAAGAATCGGATGACGAAGACCTGGAAAGGGACAGCTATTACGACGGCGATTATCGCAGGAAGAGGCACCGGGACGAGTATAGCGATCTCGACTCTTTGGACGGTTTGGTTAATGACGAAGAGCTGTTCGACGACGACTTCGACAAGTAGGATTTGAAGAGCTTTGGGACATACGAGAGGAGAGAGGTTATTTGTTCGAGTTAGGCAATTTTGATGCGATACAGATTGGGTTGGCGTCTCCTGAAAAGATCAGGGAGTGGTCGAGGGGCGAAGTAAAAAAGCCCGAGACCATCAATTACCGCACATTAAAGCCCGTAAAGGACGGCCTGTTCTGTGAGCGCATTTTCGGGCCTACGAAGGACTGGGAATGCCACTGCGGGCGCTACAAGCGCGTGCGCTATAAGGGCATTGTCTGCGACAAGTGCGGCGTGGAGGTCACGAGGGCCAAGGTGCGCCGCGAGCGCATGGGCCATATCGAGCTGGCTGCGCCGGTGTCGCACATCTGGTATTTTAAGGGCATTCCGTCGCGCATGGGCCTGCTTTTGGATATGTCCCCGCGCGACCTGGAAAAGGTGCTGTATTTCGCTGCGTACGTGGTGGTAGACCCCCGCGGTACGAAGCTGGAGTACAAGCAGCTTTTAACCGATAAGGAGTTTCGTGAAGCGCAGGAGGAATACGGCGAGGATGCGTTCGTCGCCAAGATGGGCGCCGAGGGCATCAAGGATTTGCTGAAGGATATCGACCTTGAAAAAACGTCGCGCGAGCTTCGGAAAGAGCTGGAGACTGCTACGGGCCAGAAGCGCGTCCGCGCGATCAAGCGGCTGGAGGTTATCGAGGCGTTCCGCCAGTCGGGCAACAAGCCTGAGTGGATCATACTGGACTGCATACCGGTTATCCCGCCCGAGCTTCGGCCCATGGTGCAGCTGGACGGCGGCCGTTTTGCGACCAGCGACCTAAACGACCTCTACCGCCGCGTGATCAACCGCAACAACCGCTTAAACAGGCTGCTGGCGCTGCGCGCGCCGGATATCATCGTCCGCAACGAGAAGCGCATGCTGCAGGAGGCTGTGGACGCGCTGATTGACAACGGTCGCAGGGGCAGGCCTGTGACGGGCCCCGGTAACCGGTCGCTTAAATCTCTGTCCGACATGCTGCGCGGCAAGCAGGGCCGGTTCCGCCAGAACCTTTTGGGCAAGCGCGTGGACTATTCGGGCCGCAGCGTTATCGTGGTGGGCCCGGAGCTGAAAATGACGCAGTGCGGCCTGCCCAAGGAGATGGCGCTGGAGCTGTTTAAGCCGTTTGTGATGAAGAAACTGGTGGAGCAGGGCCTGGCGCACAACATCAAGAGCGCCAAGCGCATGGTGGAGCGCGTGCGGCCCGAGGTGTGGGGCGTGCTGGAAACGGTCATCAAGGACCATCCGGTGCTCTTAAACCGCGCCCCTACGCTGCACAGGCTGGGCATTCAGGCGTTTGAGCCGGTGCTGGTGGAAGGCAAGGCATTAAAACTCCACCCGCTGGTGTGCACTGCGTACAACGCTGACTTTGACGGCGACCAGATGGCCGTGCACGTGCCGCTCTCCGTGGAGGCGCAGGCCGAGTGCCGCTTTCTGATGCTCGCTGCCAACAACATACTCAAGCCGCAGGACGGCAAGCCGGTGGTCAGCCCGACTCAGGACATGGTTATCGGCAGCTATTACCTGACCATTGTGCGCGAAGGCGCCAGGGGCGAGGGCCGTTATTTCGCGTCGCCGGAGGAGGCGGTGATCGCCTACCAGACGGGCGCGATCGATCTGCAGGCGCTGGTGAATGTCAAGTTCACAAAAGTGATAAACGGCGAAACCAAAAGCCAGATGATCAAGACCACGCCGGGCCGCATCATATTCAACGAAGCGGTACCGCAGGACCTCGGCTTTGTGGACAGGACGCAGCCGGGTAACGAGCTTTTGCCTGAGATTGACTTTTTGGTGGGCAAGAAGCAGCTGGGTCAGATCGTGGACTACTGCTACCGCAAACACGGCGAGACCAAGACGGCCGAGATGCTGGACAACATCAAGCGGCTGGGCTTCCATTACTCCACGGTCGGCGCGATTACCATCAGTTTGAGCGACATCGTGGTTCCCGAGGCCAAAAAGGAGTATATCCGGAAAGCCGAGGAAAAGGTCATGGAGATCGAGAAGAAATTTAAGCGCGGTTTCCTGACCAACAAGGAGAGAAAAGAGAACGTCATCAAGGTGTGGGCGGACACCACCAACAAGGTGACGGAAGCGCTGATGAGCGGCCTTTCCCAGTTTAACCCGGTGTTCATGATGGCCCACTCCGGCGCAAGAGGTTCCGCCAACCAGATTCGCCAGCTGGCGGGCATGCGCGGCCTGATGGCCGACCCGTCCGGCGAGATCATCGAGATCCCGATCCGCGCGAACTTCCGCGAAGGCCTCACGGTGCTCGAGTTCTTCATCTCGACGCACGGCGCCCGTAAAGGTTTGGCGGACACTGCTCTTAGAACGGCGGACTCCGGATATCTCACCCGCCGCCTGGTGGACGTCAGCCAGGACGTCATCGTGCGCGAGCACGACTGCCTGAAGGAAGGCGAGCCGGTGCGCGGCATGTGGGTAGAGGACATCGTGGAAGGCAAGGAGATCATCGAGCCGTTTATCGACCGCATCCTGGGCCGCTTCGCCGCGGCGGACATCAAGGACCCCGAGACGGGCGAGGTGATCGTCAGGACCAACGAGTTTATCACGTTTGAGCACTGCCAGCGCATCCAGAAAGCGGGCGTGAAGGGCGCATATATCCGCTCGGTGCTGACGTGCAAAACGCGCCACGGCGTTTGCACCAAGTGCTACGGTGCGGACCTGTCCACCGGCAAGCCGGTGTCCATCGGCGAAGCGGTGGGTATCATCGCGGCGCAGTCCATCGGCGAACCGGGCACGCAGCTGACCATGAGAACGTTCCATACCGGCGGCGTGGCGGGCGAGGATATCACGCACGGTCTGCCGCGCGTGGAAGAGCTGTTTGAGGCGAGAAAGCCCAAGGGCCTCGCGGTGATCACCGAGATCGCCGGCGTGGTGTCGCTGGGCGACAACCGCAAGAAGCTGGAAGTAACCGTAACCGGCGAGGACGGCATACAGGAGGTCTATCAGATACCGTTCGGCTCGCGGCTCAAGGTAAAGGACGGCGATTACGTCGAAGCGGGCGACGAGCTGACCGAAGGCTCCGTCAACCCCAACGATATATTGAAGATAAAGGGCGCCAAGGGCGTGCAGACTTACCTCTTAAAAGAGGTGCAGGCCGTGTACCGGCTGCAGGGCGTGGAGATCTCCGACAAGCATATCGAGATCATCATCCGCTCGATGCTCAAGAAGTGCAAGATCGAGGACGCGGGCGACACCAGCCTGCTGCCCGGCTCTTTGGTGGACATCCACGCGTTTGACGAGGAGAACGAGCGCGTGCTGAGCATGGGCAAAAAGCCTGCGACGGCCAAACGCGTGCTGCTGGGCATCACCAAGGCGTCGCTGGCCACGGATTCGTTCCTGTCGGCCGCGTCGTTCCAGGAGACCACGCGCGTGCTGACGGAAGCGGCCATCAAGGGCAAGACCGACCCGCTGCTGGGCCTGAAGGAGAACGTTATCATCGGCAAGCTGATCCCGGCGGGCACCGGTATGAAGCGTTACCGCAACATCGAGGTAATCAATAACGTTTTGAACGAGGATATCGCGTCCTCGTTTGAGAACAAGGATACATCTTATCTGGACGACATTCTGACGGGGGAGGACAGCTTCGGTTCGAACGATCCCGAAGATATGACGGCCGGAATTTAAAGGGGGGATCTTAATGCCAAAGGACGCACAATGCCCGGCGAACGATACCGAAGTTTGCCGCTGGCTGGGCAAGGAATGTGAGGACTGCTATATTGGCAGCCTCAAGCACGGGGATGATGTCGAAAAGGCGGTCAGCGATTTCCGTGTGACGCTGTCGCTACTGCCTGAGGATTTTGATTCCCTGCAGGGAGAAGAATGCAGTTTTTGCGTGGGCGATGTCAAAAAGCCGCGCGCCGGGTATGCGGTTATCGACCTGGGGCACAGCGAGCCGGAAGCGCGCAAGGGCATGTTCTTCGGTCTCGGCAAGAAGGTGCGCGTCAGGATTGGGTCGCTGATGCCGGTGTCCATCTCCATCTGCAGGGACTGCCGGCGGGCGCTGCGCATGGTGGATTATATCAAGTGGATCGTGACCGCCGCGTTTGTGGTGCTGGGCATCGGGCTGTGCTTCATTCCCGCGATCAATGCGATACCGGCGCTGCCCTACGGCGTCGTCATCGCAGCATTTCTGGTGGGCTATATCGTAAGCCGCCTGGTGTCCGATGCGTACATAAAGCGCAAGAGGAAACAGACGGTGTTCAATGTGTTCGACATACCCGTCTGCCGCAAGATGCAGGAGGCCGGATGGTTTACCATACAGGACTCGGGCCCCGTGACGCGGTTTATTATGTCCCGGAAATCTTATACAAAAAAGATTGCCGGGCTGAGGGACGCAGCAAATTGAAGCGTCTGCAAAAATTGAAAATACGCCGGAGAGCAAGGATTGACAACGATTTTGCCGGGTGATAAAATGGCTCTGTTGTGCGTTTTTTGGCCGACCGCATTTTTGAGGGAGGCGAGGTTATGAATTCGGGTCGTGAGCTTTCCGATCCGGAGAGCCGCGTGGTAGGCTTAAAGCAGGTGCTGCGCCATGCCAAGCAGCGGGAGCTCGTGAAGGTATATATCGCCAAGGACGCGGACGAGGACATTGTTCAAAAGCTGGTCGGGGTTTGCGAAGAAGGCGGCATACCGTATGACACGACGCTGACAATGCACCAGATCGGCAATGCCTGCAGTATAGAGGTGGGCAGCGCGTGCGCCGGTGTGTTGAAAACAAAAAAGTGATAAAGTTGTAAAAAATTTTTAACGGCCGGGTGTTTACATACGGCCGGAAAGTTGTATGATGAAAGCGGGATTTTATGCCCGCAAAAAGGAAATTAATCCCCTTTTGGGTTGTAAGGGGTTCCTATAGACGAAGATGATAACGAATTGATGAAAGGAGGAAGCACCTTAACACATGCCGACAATTAATCAACTGGTTAAACAGGGCAGAAAAACGGCGCAATCGAAAAGCAATTCTCCCATCCTGAAGCAGTGCCCTCAGAAGAGGGGCGTTTGCCTGACTGTGAGGACGATGACCCCCAAAAAGCCGAATTCCGCGCTTCGCAAAATAGCGAGGGTTCGTCTGGTAAACGGTATGGAAGGTACCGCTTACATCCCGGGCATCGGCCACAACCTGCAGGAACACTCCGTGGTGCTGATCAGGGGCGGCAGAGTGAAAGACCTGCCGGGTGTGAGATATCATATAGTGCGCGGAGCGCTGGACAGCGCCGGTGTTGCAAACCGGAAGCAAGGGCGTTCCAAATACGGCGCGAAGCGCCCGAAGAAGTAATATTGAGGAGGAATCAGCATGCCAAGACGCGGTAGAGCGCCAAAGCATGAAGTTCTGCCCGATCCGATATATAATTCGACCATGCTCACCAAGCTCATCAACCAGGTGATGCTGGATGGAAAGAAAGGGACGGCGCAGAGAATCTGTTACGGAGCTTTTGATATAATTAAAGAAAAAATGGGGCTGGATCCGCTCGAGGTTTTTGAAAAGGCGATTGAGAACATCATGCCCGTCCTCGAAGTGAAATCCCGCCGCGTGGGCGGCGCCACGTATCAGGTGCCTGTTGAGGTGCGGCCAGAAAGACGGCAGACTCTGGGCATCCGCTGGCTGGTGGACTATAGCCGCAATAGAAGCGAGCGCACGATGAAGCAGCGCCTCGCCGGTGAGCTTATGGATGCTTACAACGGCACCGGTGGAGCCGTGAAAAAGCGCGAGGATACGCATAAGATGGCTGAGGCCAACAGGGCGTTCGCACATTACAGGTGGTAGTTTGCATGAAACCACGAGGAGGACAATAGGTGCCCAGGAAATATCCGCTTGAAAAAATAAGAAATATTGGTATCATGGCGCATATTGACGCGGGCAAAACCACCACCACCGAGCGCATTCTTTTCTATACCGGCAGAACGTATAAAATGGGCGAGACCCATGACGGCGATGCCGTGATGGACTGGATGGAGCAGGAACAGGAGCGGGGCATTACCATTACGTCTGCTGCCACCTCCGCGGAATGGCGGGGCTATAACATTAATATCATTGACACACCCGGCCACGTTGATTTTACCGTAGAGGTGGAACGCTCGCTGCGCGTGCTGGACGGCGCCATCGCTGTGTTCTGCGCTAAGGGCGGCGTGGAGCCGCAGTCGGAGACGGTATGGCGGCAGGTGACCAAGTACCACGTGCCCAGGATTGCGTACATCAACAAGATGGACATCATGGGTGCGGACTTTTTCAATGTTATCGAGATGATGCGCGACCGCTTAAAGGCCAATCCCGTTGCTATCCAACTGCCCATCGGTAAGGAAGAGGATTTTAAGGGTATCGTCGACCTGATCGAGATGAACGCGATCGTCTATGACGATGAGCTGGGCACGGAGCTGGAGCGCGTCCCGATACCCGATGACATGAAGGAGCTGGCCGAGGAGTATCGCGTGAAGCTGATCGAATCGGTCGCAGAGTACAACGACAAGCTGCTGGAGAAGTATTTCGATGGCGAGGAGATCGAAAGGGACGAACTGATCGCAGCGATGCGGCAGGCGACCATAAACCTTGACATCGTGCCGGTGATCTGCGGGTCATCGTACCGCAACAAGGGCGTTCAGCCGCTGCTGGACTGCATCGTCGATTTCCTGCCGTCGCCGCTGGATATCCCGCCCGTTGAGGGCAAAAGCGAAAACGGCGAAACCGAGGTGCGCAAGGCGGACGACGACGAGCCGTTTTCCGCGCTGGCTTTCAAGATTATGTCCGACCCGTTTGTGGGCAAGCTGGCGTTTGTGCGTATCTATTCAGGTACGCTGACATCTGGCAGCACGATCTACAACTCGACCAAAGGCAAGCGGGAGCGCATGGGGCGTTTGCTGCGCATGCACGCCAACGCGCGCGAGGACGTGGAGACGCTGTACGCAGGCGATATCGCGGCAGTTGTAGGGCCTAGGATCATCACCACAGGCGACACGCTGTGCGACGACAAATATCCCATTCTGCTGGAGACGATGGATTTCCCCGAGCCGGTTATCGAGGTTGCGATTGAACCCAGGACCAAGGCCGGGCAGGAGAAGATGAGCATCGCGCTGTCTCGCCTGATGGAGGAAGACCCGACCTTCAGGACTTATACCGACCCGGATACGGGGCAGACCATCATCGCGGGTATGGGCGAACTCCACCTAGAGATCATCGTGGACCGCATGATGCGCGAGTATAAAGTGGAGGCCAAGGTGGGCAAACCGCAGGTTTCCTACCGTGAGACGATACGCAAGTCGGTGAGGGCGACAGGGCTTTACAAAAAGCAGACGGGCGGCAAGGGCCAGTACGGCCACGTCGTGATCGAGCTGGAGCCGCTGGAGCCGGGCGCCGGGTACGAATTCGTCGACAAGATTGTCGGCGGCGTGATACCCAAGGAGTATATTCCGGCTGTGGACGAGGGTATCCGCGAGGCGGCCAAGAACGGCGTGCTTGCCGGCTTTGAAGTGGTGGATTTCCGCGCGACGCTGGTGGACGGCAGCTACCATGAGGTGGACTCGTCGGAAATCGCGTTTAAGATCGCGGGTTCCATGGCGTTCAAGGACGCGATGAAGAATGCGTCGCCGGTGCTGCTGGAGCCGATCATGTCGGTGGAAGCAC
>JBMNOT010000042.1:0-12606 GCA_050943225.1 Christensenellales bacterium
GGGTTGACCTCCAGCACGTACACCTTGCTGTCCTTGTCGATCACGAACTGGATGTTGTACAGCCCTTTGATGCCGAGCTCCACGCCGATGCGCATGGCGTAGTCCACTATGGTGCGCTTGATGTCAACAGGCAGCGTCTGCGGCGGGTATACCGCGAAGCTGTCGCCCGAGTGCACGCCCGCGCGCTCGATGTGTTCCATGATGCCGACGATCATGGCTTCTTTGCCGTCGCAGATGCCGTCTATCTCCGCTTCCTTCCCGACGATGTACTTATCGATGAGCACCGGGTGTTCCGGCGATATCTTTGCAGCCATCGTCATGTAGTTGGTCAGCTCCTGCACGTTGTAGACGATTTCCATCGCTCGGCCGCCCAGCACGTAGGACGGGCGCACCAGCACCGGGAAACCAATGGTTTTCGCAATTCTCCTGGCGTCTTCCAGTGAGAACGCCGTGGCCCCGGGCGGCACCGGGATACTGAGCTTCTCCAGCACATTGAGGAAGCGTTCGCGGTCTTCGGCGCGGTCGATGCCGTCCACCGAGGTGCCGAGTATGGGAACGCCCACTTTGGCGAGCGGCGCGGCGAGGTTGATCGCCGTCTGCCCGCCGAACTGCACGACCACGCCCTCCGGCTTCTCGCGCTGGATGACGTCCAGCACACACTCCCTCGTGAGTGGTTCAAAATACAGCTTATCCGAGGTGTCGAAGTCGGTGGACACCGTCTCTGGGTTGGAGTTGATGATGATGGACTCATACCCCAGCGATTTCAGCGCCAGCACTGAATGCACGCTGCAATAGTCGAACTCGATGCCCTGCCCGATGCGGATGGGGCCGGAGCCCAGCACGACCACCTTTTTGCGGCCGCTGTCTTTATACTCGTCCACATCCTCGTAGCAGGAGTAGTAGTACGGCGTTTTGGCCTCAAACTCGCCCGCGCACGTGTCCACCATCTTGTAGGCGGGCAGTATGCCAAGCGCCAGGCGCAGCGCCTTGACGGCTGGCTCCTGCGAGCCGATCAGGTTCGCGATATAGCCATCGCCGAAGCCGTAGTGCTTGCAACGTTTCAAAAGCTCTGGCGGCAGCGTGTCGATGGTATAGCGTTTGAGCTCCTTCGCCAGCTGCACGATGTTGTTTAACTTGTTGATGAAAAACCTGTCGATGCGGGTGGCCTCGAATATCTCGTCCACCGACCAGCCGCGCTCCAGCGCTTCGGATATGACGAATATGCGCTCGTCGTCCGGCGTCCTTAATGACTTCTCGATCTCCTCGTCCGTCCACGCCGCGATGGACTTCATGCCCAGCTGGTAGTCCAGTTTGACGTCCAAGCTATCGATGGCCTTGAGCAGCGATTCCTCAAAGTTGCGGCCGATGGCCATCACCTCGCCGGTGGCTTTC
Organism: Christensenellales bacterium; assembly: GCA_050943225.1. Taxonomy (GTDB): domain Bacteria; phylum Bacillota; class Clostridia; order Christensenellales; family SZUA-584; genus SZUA-584. The sequence continues at coordinate 1,393 of JBMNOT010000042.1, forward strand.
ATCTGCGTGCCCAGCGTGCGCGTGGCGGTGACGAACTTGTCAAACGGCCAGCGCGGCACCTTGGTGACCACGTAGTCCAGCGCCGGCTCGAAGCAGGCGCACGTTTCGCCGGTGATGGGGTTGGTGATCTCGTCCAGCCCGTAGCCCACCGCGATTTTGGCTGCTGCGCGGGCGATGGGGTAGCCGGTGGCTTTGGATGCCAGCGCCGACGAGCGGCTGACCCTGGGGTTTACTTCGATCACCACGTAGTCATCGCTGCCCGGGTTCAGCGCAAACTGGATGTTGCAGCCGCCCTCGATGCCCAGTGCGCGGATAATTCGTATAGACGCGCTGCGCAGCATCTGGTATTGCTTGTCGGACAGCGTCTGCGACGGCGCGATGACGATGCTGTCGCCGGTGTGGATGCCGACAGGGTCCAGGTTTTCCATGTTGCACACCACGATGCAGTTGTCCTTGGCGTCGCGCATCACTTCGTATTCGATTTCCTTGTATCCCGCGACGCTCTGCTCCAGCAGCACCTGCCCGATCATGGAGAACGAGAGGCCCTGCGCCGTGATGTTCTTGAGCTGTTCCATGTCCTGCGCAATGCCGCCGCCCGTGCCGCCCAGCGTATAGGCGGGCCGGACGATGACCGGGAAGCCCACCTCTTCCGCGAACGCCACCGCTTCTTCGACGGATGTGGCGATGACGCTGCGAGCGATTTTCTCGCCGATGCGCTCCATAGTCTCCTTGAACAGCTCGCGGTCTTCCGCCAACTTGATGGAAGCAAGCGGCGTGCCCAGAAGCTCGATGCCAAGCTCATCCACTATGCCGTTGTCGGCGAGCTCCACCGCCATGTTGAGGCCGGTCTGCCCGCCCAGCGTGGCGATGATGCCCTGCGGCCGTTCCTTGCGCAGTATGGCGGATATCGTTTCCAGCGTGATGGGCTCGATGTACACGCGGTCCGCCATTTCCGCGTCCGTCATGATGGTGGCGGGGTTGGAGTTGACCAGCACCACCTCGTAGCCTTCCTCGCGGAGCGCCTTGCACGCCTGCGTGCCCGAATAGTCGAACTCCGCCGCCTGCCCGATAACGATGGGGCCCGAGCCGATCACCATTATTTTTTTGAGGTCATGTCGTTTAGGCATTGGTTACCTCCCGGGGTTGATTCTCCGGGGATGCGCCCCGTGGGAATCCCATCTGGTAAATGCCGATTGTGAGATTGGGCGGTTCCCGTCCGCCCGTCATTTCAGCAGTTCTTTCAATGCATCGGTAAGCGCGTCGATGTGCTGCTTCTGTATCACGTACGGCGGCAGGAAACGCAGCACGTTCTGCCCGGCTGTGGCCGTCACGAAACCGGCACCCAGCAGCGCTTTCTTTATCTCCATCGCGGAGACAGAGGGGACGAGCTCCGCACCCAGCATCAGCCCGCGGCCGCGGACGTCGGCGATGGCCGGGCAGTCCGCCTTCAGCGCCGTGAGCCTGCTCAGAAAATATGCGCCCGTTTCGGCCACGTGCGAGAGGATGTCGGTTTCCGTCAGTTTGCGGACCACGTAATAAGCCGCCGTGCACGCCAAACGGTTGCCGCCGAACGTGGAGCCGTGGTCTCCCGGCGCGAAAGCCTTGGCCGCCGCGCCGCGCGCGAGAAACGCGGCGACGGGGAACCCGTTGCCCAGCGACTTGGCCAGCACCACGATGTCGGGTATTGCGCCCAGGGCGGGGGAGGCGAGCAACGCGCCAGTGCGCCCCATGCCCGTCTGTATTTCGTCCGCGATCATCAGCGCGCCGTACCTGTCGCACAGGCGGCGGATGGCCTGGAAGTATTCCGGCGTGACGGGGATGATGCCGCCTTCGCCCAGTATCGGCTCCACCAGCACCGCGGCGGTGCTGTCCGATACGGCGGCTGTGAGAGCGGCGATGTCGTTTGCCGGTACGTAGGTGAATTTTTCAATCAGCGGCTGGTAAGCCTCGTGGAATTTCGCCTGCCCGGTGGCGGCCAGGGTCGCCAGCGTGCGCCCGTGGAAGCTGCCCTGCATCGTGATGATTTCGGTGCGCGGCCTGCCCTTCGCAAAATGGTATTTGCGTGCGAGCTTGAGTGCGCCTTCCACAGCTTCTGCGCCGCTGTTGGCGAGAAATAAGTTGTCGTAGCCGGTGGCGGTGCACAGCTTCTCCGCCAGTTTGGCCTGCACTTCGCTGTAAAAGTAGTTGGAGGTGTGCATCAGGTTGCCAATCGTGTCGCACAGCGCCTGCTTGTAGCCTTCGTCCGAATACCCGAGGCAGTTGGTCGCGATGCCCGACAGGAAGTCGACGTAGCGCTTGCCGGTGCTGTCGAAAAGGTACACCTCTTCGCCGCGCACGAACTCCACCGGCAGACGTTTGCCGAACACGGGGCAGTAGTACTTTTCGTCCAGCTTGGCGATCTCGTCTATCGTCATGGCAATCACTCCCTGACCATTGTGCCGATTCCGGAATCGGTGAATATCTCTAAAAGTATCGGATGCGGTATGGTGCCGTTCAGTATATGCGTGCGCTTCACGCCGCTGCGGATGGCCTTGATGCACCCTTCCACCTTGGGCAGCATGCCGCCAGATATCACGCCCTTGTTGATGTACTTATATATCTCGTCCACGGTGATTTCGTAGATCAGCGTGTCGGGATCGTCGGGCACGCTGCAGATGCCGTCGATGTCTGTTAAAAACATCAGCTTTTCGGCTGCCAGCGCCGCGGCGACTTCGCCCGCTACGGTGTCGGCGTTGATGTTGTAGCTCTCGCCGTCCGGCCCGACGCCGATGGGCGCGATGACGGGAATGTATTCGTCCTGCGCCAGCGTGTTGAGAAGTTTGGTGTTGATGCCGGTGATTTTGCCGACTCGGCCGTAATCAAAACCGTCTTCCGAGACCAGCTTCTCCGCCTGTATCAGCTGGGCGTCCTTGCCGCACAGGCCGATGGCTTTCGCGCCCGCCACACCCAGCTGCGCGACGATCTCCTTGTTGATCTTGCCGGTCAGCACCATCTGGACGACTTCCATGGTGGCGGGATCCGTCACGCGCAGGCCGTTGTGGAACCTGGGCTCGATGTCGTATTTTTTCAGCAGGTCGTTAATATCGCTGCCGCCGCCGTGCACCACGATGGGGTTGACGCCCACGTATTTGAGCAGCGTGATGTCCTGCATGATCTTTTGGGACAGGTCTTCGGAGAGCATGGCTGCTCCGCCGTATTTGATAACCACCGTCTTGCCGGCCAGCCGCCGGATATACGGCAGCGCTTCGATGAGTATATTGGCTTTTTCGATGTATTTATTATCCATTTTACAAGTACCATCCCGTATTGTTTAATCCTGTGGTTTCGTTTATCCCGCAGATAATGTTCATGTTCTGCACCGCCTGGCCCGCCGCGCCTTTAATCAGGTTGTCGAGCGCCGACACCACGATGAGGCGGTTTGCGCGCCTGTCGAGCACGTAGCCGATGGCGCAATTGTTGGAGCCGGTGACATGCTTGATCTCGGGCAGCGCCCCGCCCGTTACCTGCACAAACGGCTCGTCTTTATACACGGAATATGCATCCGCGATATCCTCTTCCGTGACGCCTGCTTTGGGGATAAGGTATATCGTGGAGAGTATGCCGCGCTTGACGGGCAAAAGATGCGGCGTGAACGATACGACCACTTCTGTGCCGGCCGCGAGGCCCAGTTCCTGCTCGATTTCCGACGTGTGCCGGTGGGTGGCCACACCGTAAGCCTTTAGCGATTCGTCCACCTCGCAGAAGCTGTATGCCAGTTTTTCGCTGCGGCCCGCGCCCGTCACGCCCGATTTGGAATCGATGATAATGCCGTGGGGCATCACGATGCCCGCTTTCAGCAGCGGCGCCGCCGCGAGTATCGCGCAGGTGGTGTAGCAGCCCGGGTTGCCGACAAGCTGCGCTTTTTTGATACGCTCGCGGTACAGCTCCGGCATGCCGTATACGCTCTCACTCAGCAGCTCCGGCGCGGCATGCTGAATTTTGTACCAGCGCTCGTATACCGAAACGTCGTTGTAACGGAAATCGCCCGATAGGTCGATGACACGCGCGCCGCGGGAAATTAGCTGCGCCGCCGTTTCGGCGGATGCGCCGTGCGGCAGGCAGGTGAACACGATGTCGCTGTCTTCTGCGACGGCATCAAAATCCAGCTCCTCCAGCGTATAATCGCTGGATAAAAAGCTGGGGTAGAGTGCGCTCATTTTCTGACCGGCGAAGCTCTTGGATACCGCGTGGGTGATAACCGCCTCAGGGTGGGCGGTCAGCAGCCGCATCAGCTCCGCGCCGGCGTATCCCGTAGCGCCGATCACGCTTGCTTTGACCATTGATTGGCCTCCCTCTGTGTAGTGTTTATAATTATACATAAAAGTGAATAAAAATGCAACACCTTTTCAACCGGTGAGAGGGGAATTTTTTCATACTTATGAAAAATTTTTGAAAGAACGCTAAAGTTACAGCGGCGGGCAGCCGATATAGAAAGCGGATAGGTCTGATTATATGCGGCCTGTCTGAAAAACTGAATCAGCAATCTAACCGATAATAGCAAAACTGCCGAAAGGCAGTGACGCAAAGCCAAGGGTCTAAGGTCGGAATGACTATGACAGCCGGTTGCCGAAGTAGAAGTTGTATAATGTCTTTTTTTCGGCATCCCGCCGGAAGAAAGACATTTTTCTTCCCCGGGCAAACGGCCGTCAGCAGTTGCCGAGCAGGGGCGCGGGGGTTGCCCGGAGGAAGGAATGAAGAAGGTTACTAATTATTTATACGCCATATTGGTGCTGTCGCTGGTGCTCAGCTTTGTGATGGCGGTGCTGGGTATTGTCAATACGCAGACAGCCGAGGCGGCCGCTGCCGTCTATACGTCGTCGGCCACGCTTCCAGCTGAGGCGACCGCTGCCGCAAAGCCCGTGGCAAAGAAATCCGCCAGCGCTGCCCAGACCCCCGCGAAAACTGACGTAAGCATGGAGGAGTCGGCGCCGGAGAAGAGCGTCGTGCCTGGAACGCTTGCTGCCAGAGAAACCCCTGGTGCCAGCGAAACGCCCGTGCCGGCGCCTGAGCCAAGCGCAGAGCCCACGCCGACGCCGACTGAAGGCGCGCGGGCCGGGGCTGCGGCGGAGCGCGGGGACAACCCGTCCATATATGTACCGCTGGACGAGAGCCAATTGAACGGCATATACACCATCGAAAACGCGCGCTTTGGCATCGACAGCACGGGAGGCAACGCGCGCGCCACCACCGACGGCATTAACGCAGCGCTGCGCTGGGCCAAAGAACAGGGCTTCACCACGGTCAAATTCGAAAAAGGCACGTATATGATACAGTGCAACTGGCGCAACCGGTTTATCGCCCCCACGGACGGCATACTGGTGCCCTCAGGCCTAACGCTGGACCTGAACGGTTCCACATTCATGATGGAACCCAACAGCTATCCGGAATACTGCATATTCGGCATTGTCAACGCGAAAGACGTGACCATCAAGAACGGCAAGCTGATCGGCGACCTTGATAACCATGTATATGCAAAGAGCAGCGCATCGCCCACGCATGAGTTTGGCTTCGGCGTGGTCATCTCGGCCAGCACCAACGTAACAATCAGGAACCTCACCATCACCAAGATGACGGGCGACGGCATCATTGTGGAGGGGTCTTACACTGCGCTGGCTGACGGCGGCATGGTATCCACCAATGTACGCCTGCTGGACAACGACATTTCGAATTGCCGCCGGCAGGGCATCAGCATCATCGGTGCGAGAAATAGCGAGATAGCGGGCAACAGGATATACAACATATCCGGTACGAACCCGCAGTACGGCATCGATATCGAGAAGGAGCTGGACTACATCGTGGACAAGCTCAAAATACACGACAACGCGATCTATAACTGCTCGGGAGGCGCGATCAGCTGTCACAGCGGCAACGATTACGAGGTCTATAACAACATATGCAGCGGCAACATTATTGCCGTATTCTCATCCAACATCAGGATATACGGCAACACCATCAAAGACAGCTTCATCAATGTGATAGAGGGCGCGTCCAACATCACTGTGGAAAACAACATTTTGGAAGGAAATAGTTGGATAAAGGCCTGACGGTACCAACTCATCAATAAAAACCTCCTTCAAAAACGGCCTCCTGCCTGACTTGGCGGGAGGCCGTTTTTGAAGGAGCGGGGGAAGCGGGCGGTTACACGCGCAGCAGCCAAAACAGGCGGCGCGTGATTTCGGGGCCCAGCGCTGCCAGCGACAGGCTCAGCAGCTTGTAGCCGCGCGGCGCCTGCGCAGTAAGGATATACCGCGGCAGATGCCGGCGCAGCCGTGACATGTCCTTGCTGTCGGGACGCCAGCAGGCCCCGGCGCGCAGAGAGAGCAGGTATAGAAAAACGGTGTTGGTGAGGTAGGTGTTCTCCGAGTAAAGGGTGAGCGCGGGGCAGTGCACCCGTGTGAGGTCCGCGATAAGGCGGCTGGCGGTCACCAATGTCGCCTTGCGCGGCGAGAACCCGCTGCCGGTGAGCCCCTCTGCCGACAGGCAGTAATGGTAGCAGGGCGCCGGGTCGTACACCACGCGGGAGGCGGATTTCAGGCAGGACAGCACGAACAGCAGGTCTTCGCAGACGAACAGGCCCTCATCCATCCGCAAAGCTTCGTTGTTATGGCTTAATAGTGACGCCCTAAACAGTTTGTTGGGCAGATAGCCTTTAAAGCCCGCGGGAAGCAGCGCGGCCATCCAGGCTTCCTGCGGCGTCATCACCAGCGCTTCCGTGCGCGCTGCGCCGGTGCGCTGGGACGCGTTATCGGCGGCGTGCAGCTCCCAGCCGCAGACGGCGATGTCCGCCTGCTCCCGCTCGAGCCAGCCGGCGAGCCGCCGTACCATATCCGGCTCCATCCAGTCGTCCGCGTCCGCAAAGCCGATGTATTCGCCGCGCGCCAGGGATAGGCCGGTGTTTCGAGCGGCAGATACGCCGCGGTTGTCCGTGTGGACCACGCGCAACCGCGTATCTTTTTCGGCAAAAGCGTCCAACAGGGCGCCCGAACCGTCGCCGGAGCCGTCGTCCACGGCGATCACTTCGATATTGCGCCAGGTTTGCGCCAGAATGCTGCTTATGCAGCGCTCCAGGGTGTCCTGAGCGTTGTACACCGGCACGATGATGCTGACGAGGCGCTCTTCCACCGATTGTGTCATACCTTCAGGTCCTCCTGCTCATGAGAGGCTGGCCGCCTTACCAGAAAGCGGCGCACCAGCTGCCTGAAGCCGTCGTGCGTGAGCCACAGGCCGGCAAAGGAGATGACCGCGGCGAGGACTGTGCAGATAACGGCCTGTACGACAAGAGCTAGCCATCCGCTGCCCGGCGCCACACGGCTGATCAAAAAACCGCCGGCGAAATACGACGCGGCGCACAGCGCGGCCACAATGAGCAGTTCATAATAGATCGTCATGCGGCGCTGAAATACGGTGCGGTACACTAGGCGGAAATTGCCCGGCTGCAGCACGCCGTAGGTGGCGGCGATGGTGCCGAGCAGCACGCCGGTAACGCCGAACGGCGCGGCCAGCGCCACCGAGATCACGAGGTTTACAATAGCCTGCGCGACGGTGAATTTCTGCGATTCGGCGTACAGCCCGCGCGAGTCGCGCGCCGCGTAGATCACCGGCATCAGCAGGGAATCCGCCAGCATCAGGCCGAACAGCACCAGCGGCAGCAGTGCTATCCGGTAACCGGCGCCCACCCACAGCGACACGAACGGATTAGCGAGCAGCAAAAATACCGGTATGATGGCGCAGATACAGAAGTACGCGAAGGCGAGCAGCTGACGGAAAGCCGCGTAGCTGTCCTCGTCGCCGCGGGTGATCTTGAGAGCCAGTGTGGCGCGCATGCCTTCGATGATGCGGTATATGACCGTGTTGGGGTAGGAGATGAGCTGCGCGATATTGCCGTATATCGTCACGTTCCGGAGGGTGCTGAGGAGCGACAACACCACGCTGTCGGTGTTGCTGGTGACCACCGAGGCGATCTGGTGCACGTACACCGCCCGGGTCATTCGGGACTCCACATAGACGGGCGCGGCGCTCAAATCGAAATCCGACCCGTAAAGACGGCGGATGATGCGCCTGTACGCCCATTTGGAGAGCAGCAGGAAGACAAGGTTGGTGCACAGTATCACGGGCAGGGGCAGCCGCGTGAACAGTACAAGCGCGATCTCCGCAAGCAGGGTGGCGATATCCTTGACGCCTTCCACCGCTATGACCAGCTGTTTTTTCTCGCGTATCTCAATCAGGCACCGCTCGGGCAGCGTGTAGAAGAAAGGCGCGCTGATTCTGATGCCGATAGCCGCGAGTATCAGCAGCGTGTCCCAGTACGGCACGCCTTTATTGAGCAGCAGCGCGGAATACACCGGGATGACCACCAGCGCGACCAGCAGCATCCGCCGCGTGACGCGCAGCATGCTTTTCTTAAGGCCGGAAAACAGCCCGGAGAGCTGTGGGAATGCGTTCTGGGTGAGCGGCGCGTACATGCGGTACTGGTATGCGGCGGACATGCCGCTTTGAAACAGCACGAGATAGGCGCTCATCTGCAGAGCTGCCTGCACTACGCCGTTGATGTTGTCTCCGTAGGCGGCCAGCACCACGCTTTGCCGGTAAAGGCTGAGCGCGCCCTGCAAAAGCGCGATCAGTATCACCGCTGCCGCGATCTGGACGCCCATCCTCGTCTTGCTCAAAGCTTTCCTCCAGCGCGATAACCGCCCATCTTCAGGGCATGTTCGTAGATGCGGAAGGTTTCCGCCTGCGCGTTTTCCAGCCGGTAGGGCTGCGCCGCCAATATCGCATTCTGGCCCATCTCATGGCGCAGCTCCGGCGAATGATACAGCATGAGCAGCTTTTCCGCCATTGCCGGGGCGTCGTCCGGCGGGACGAGAAAGCCGGTCTCGCCGTCTTGCACGATGTCGGCATGGCCGCGGATGCGCGTTGCCACCACGGGCAGGCCGGTCAGCATCGCTTCCACAAGGTTGATGCCCAACCCTTCGCGCCGCGACGAGGACACCGCGACATCCGCCGCGGCGAGCAGCATGTTCATGTCGGTGCGATAGCCCATAAACCGCACATGGCCGGAAATGTTAAGCTCGGCTGCCAGCCGCTCGTATTCAGCCTGCAGCGGGCCTTCGCCGGGCAACAGCAGCAAAATATTTGGAATGCTGTCTTTCAGCAGGTTGACGGCGCGCAGCAGCATGGCCTGGTTCTTGTTTCGGTTGTATTCCGCGGCAAATATAAGCACGAAAGCGTCCGCTGAAATGCCGTTTTGCTTGCGGACAGCGCGGTGGGTCTCTGCCGTATGCGGGTGAAAGCGCGCACCGTCCACGCCGACGCCCGGCACCCTGTATGCGCCAAGAGCGGGCTTTATGTCGTAGCGCGAGACGGCGGCATAGTCCTCCCCATTGATGGTGATGAGTATGTCGGTGCAGCGCGACAGCCATTTTTCCACCGTGCGGTAGACAAAGGCGGACAGGCGCGGCGCGTCCTGATAAAAATGAAAGCCATGAGCGGTGTAGATCACGACCGTACCGCGTTTGCGCGCGCGGCGAGCCGCCAGTCGCGTGAGCACCGACGCGACGGGCGTGTGGCAGTGTATGATATCGTAGCCGTTTTCGCGGATAACCTTTTTGAGCGCCCGATAGGCCGAGATGTTTTGGAGCTTGAACGGACTGCGCTCAAAGCCGATTATAAAGTGATGGTCCGCACAGGCAGGCGCTGCGCCCGGCCCGCACGCGATATGAACCGCAAAGCCCCGGTCTTTGAAGTATTGCATATACGGGATATGAAAGCCGGTGAGATGGCCCATGACGGAAGCGGTGAACAGCACTTTCATTTCGTGATACTCCCTGGCTGCCGCTTATGCCTGAGCGGATTTGGACGTATAGACTTCCTCGGGCACATCCTCGGGCGGCTGCAAATTGAACGGAACCACCGCGCTCTCTTTCTGGTGGAGCTGTTTGCGGCGGTATTCCGAGAACTCCTCCAGCGGCTCTTCGCCCTCGGGGATGACGTCCTTGTGCGAGAGGATCGCACTGAAAGTCTTAAAGAAAATCTTCATGTCCAGCCAGAACGAGATGTTGTCCGCATATTCAACGTCCAGCGCGAAGCGCTTGTCCCAGTCCAGGTTGGCGCGCCCGTTGATCTGCGAGAGGCCGGTAAGGCCGGGGCGAACGTTGAACCGGCGGCGCTCCGTCTCGTTGTACCACTCGTAATAGTGTACGAGCAGCGGCCGCGGCCCGATCAGGCTCATCTTGCCGGTGAGTATGGTAAAAAACTGAGGAATTTCGTCCAGGCTCAGCAGCCGGATGATGCGGCCCACCCGGGTCAGCGTGGAGGGGGTGGGGCATACGCTGCCGTCGCACAGCTCCCGCTTCATCGTCCGGAATTTGATGACTTCAAACACTTCGCCGTAGCGGCCGTTGCGCGGCTGCCGGAAGAAAACAGGGCCATGTATGTCGTCCAGCTTGATCGCGATTGCGCACAGCAGGGCGACGGGACTTAAGATGATGAGCGCCATGATTGAAATCACGATGTCAAAAGCACGCTTAACAGCCCGTTCGTAGAAACCGGGTTTGGGCACGTTGTCTGTTCTCATGGCATATCACCTCTTTTCTTAAAGCGGGCATATATACTGCAATATCGTGTGTTTGCCCGCTCGCCTTAACTCAGGGTGGACGGGCCGCTGCCTTAATATCGTTTGCCCATCAGGCGCGGTATTCCGGGAAAAAGCCGTGCCGGGGGCCGGTCTGGCATAATTCGTTGCGCAGGCTCAGTAGCTTATCGTACTTCTCCTGGTCAAATATCCGGTGCCCGATAAAAAAACGGATGGTGGTGTTCTCGTTGAATTTCAGCTTGGACTCAAACACGCCGTCTTCGGATGACCCGACACCTCCGCCCAGATGAAGCTCCTTATAGCCGTTTTCGCAGCCCCAAAGCGCCTGGCTGTATACGATCAGCGGAATGGGGCCCAGGTACAGGTATTCATCCTTGGATCCCTGAAGGTGGCCGTGCATTTTGCCGTTGCAGTACAGCACCAGCTCCATCGCGATGATTTGCCCTTCCAACACGGCGTAGAACACTATCGCGCTGTCCGCCAGCGTGTCGTGCACGCACTCGAAGAATTCCTGGCTGAAATAATAGTACGGCTGGGCGTTTGTGCGCTGCATCGTTTTGGTGTACAGATTATAAAACTGCGTG
>JBMNOT010000043.1:0-12350 GCA_050943225.1 Christensenellales bacterium
GGACCCCACGCTGAAAAGGGGCGACGCCAGCCCCAATGTGGCGGAACTGCAGCAACGCCTGATGGACCTCGGATACCTCGATATCGACGAAACGACGGAGAAATTCGGCCCCGCCACCGAGATGGCGGTCAAATGGTTCCAGCGGCAGGCGGGCATGGAGCAGACGGGCATTGCGGATGCCGTCACGCTGGCCGCCATATTCTCCGAAGATGCCCGACCCTACACGCTGATGGAAAAAACAAGCGGCTCGGATGTAGACAGTCTGCAGCGCCGGCTCAAGGCGCTGGGCTATCTAAAAAAGGTGACGGGCTATTACGGCACCGAAACGGTGGAGGCGGTGAAAAAGTTCCAGAAGCGAAACAACCTCACCGTGGACGGCAAAACAGGCGAGAAAACGCTGGATCTCATCTACTCCCCTGACGCCAAACCCGACCCCTCCGTAGCTGCCGAGATACGCAGCAAAGCGAACATCGAGGAAATGATCGCGTGTGCCGAGCGGCAGCTGGGCGACCCCTACGTCAGCGGAGCTGAAGGCCCCAATTCCTTCGACTGCTCCGGCCTCGTGTATTACTGCCTCAGGGAAGCAGGTTCCAACCGCGGTCGATACAACGCCGCCGGCTATTCCAAAGTGAGCGAATGGGAAAAAATCCCAAAGATGAGCGATTTGAAGCGCGGAGACCTGATGTTCTTCTGGAGCGACAAGAAGGGCAAGATCGGCCATGTCTCCATCTACATCGGCAACGGCATGATGATCGACGCCTCATCCAAAAACGGCAAGGTAGTCAAGCGTTCCGCCTTCTCCAGCTGGTGTAAGAATACATTCCGGTGGGGTCGGCGGCCCTGGTAAATCAGCAAGCCTGGCTGGAAAACCCCCGAAGCATCCGTAAATAGCAAAAAGCCCGTGCAGGACGCCACCCGCACGAGCTTTATTAGCTGGCTATTTCGCCAGCGCCTTCGCGAACGATTCGCCGTAGCGCACGCATTTTTCCTCCGCCGCCGCGTCCGGCACCCACTGGACGCGGATGCCGTCGTCCACCAGCGCAAAACCTGCGCCGGCCAGCCGCTCGCTAATCTGCTTCACAGCTTCGCCGCTCCAGCCGTAGCTGCCAAAAGCCGCCGCTTTCTTGTTCTTGAACTTGAGACCCTTTATCATATCCAGCAGGCCGCCGATGGAGTACAACAGCCCGTTGTTGATGGTGGAAGAGCCCACCAGCACCGCTTTGGACTTGAAAATGTCGGTGATGATGTCGTTCTTGTCCTGCGTGGCCGCGTTATGCAGCTTGAGCGTCACCGTCGGGTCCACGTTCTGGATTCCCTGCGCGATCGCCTCCGCCATCTTGCGCGTGGATTCCCACATGCTGTCGAACACCAGCGTGATCTGGTTCTCCTGGTAGCTGTCCGCCCAGATAAGGTATTGCTTCACGATCTGGGTTGGGTCGTCGCGCCATATCACGCCGTGGCTGGGGCAAATCATGCTGACCGGCAGATTCAGCGCCAGCACTTCCTGAATTTTCTTCGTCACCAGCGGCGAGAAAGGCGTTAATATGTTGGCGTAGTATTTCAGCGCTTCGTGATAAAGCTCCATCTTGTCCACCAGGTCGTTATACAGCAGTTCTGTCGCAAAATGCTGGCCGAACGCGTCGTTGGAGAACAGCACGTTTTCGCCCGTCATGTAGACGAACATGGAATCCGGCCAATGCAGCATCGGCGCTTCCACGAACACCAGGCTGGTCTCCCCCAGGCTCAAAGTATCGCCCGTCTTTACCGTCACGAAGTTCCAGTCCTCGTGATAGTGCCCTTTCAGTATTTTCGCGCCGTTTGCGGTGCAGTATATCGGCTTGTCCGGTATCTCGCGCATCAGCTCGACCAGCGCGCCACTGTGGTCCACCTCCGCATGGTTCGCGATGATGTAGTCGATTTCGTTTAAGTCGATCTCCTCTTTCAGGCGGTTTACAAACTCCTTGTCGTACGGCAGCCATACCGTGTCGATCAGCGCCGTCTTCTCATCCCGCACCAAATAGGAGTTATACGAAGACGCCTTGTGGGTGGAATACTCGTCGCCGTGGAACTTCTTTAATGTCCAGTCCACCTTGCCTACCCATGTGATCCTGTCCGTCAGTTTTTTCCCCATGATCATCTCTCCTCTCTCATTGGTCAGAACGAAAACGCCGCCCTCAATTATTCATTCCAGCTTGTCTGATGTTTTTTTCAGGATCATATTACCATAAACAAGCATGGTTTGTCGTTGCAATCGCAACAATATCAACTATATATCAAAAAGAGACTGCTCTAACAAAAAAGCAGCCCCTAGAATGTCAAAAGTCCTTTATACAATTTCGTGGGCAAGTCGGGCTCTGCCCGCGCAGCCCACACCTTGCGAGTTTATGCGGTTTCGAGGTACGAGGAACTGCATAAACTCGGAAAACTGGCGGAAAACCGCAGGTTTTTCGACAAATTAAGGCTGCCCTCGTAAGAAAGCAGCCTTATCGTCCACAAGACGGATCAGACCACGCCCTGCTGCATCATCGCTTCCGCAACCTTCTGGAAGCCCGCAATGTTCGCGCCCACCACATAGTTGCCCGGGCGGTCGTATTCCCTAGCCGCTTCGTCCGCAGCGTGGAAAATGTTGACCATGATGTTTTTCAGCTTGGCGTCCACTTCTTCAAACGTCCACATATAGCGCTGGCTGTTCTGGCTCATCTCCAGAGCGGAGGTGGCTACGCCGCCCGCGTTGGCCGCCTTGCCGGGCCCGAACAGTACGCCGCTCTCCAGGAAGATGTCCGTCGCCTCGATGGTAGACGGCATGTTTGCGCCCTCTCCCACCGCGATGCAGCCGTTTTTCACCAGCGTCTTGGCCGCCGCCGCGTCGATCTCGTTCTGAGTGGCGCAGGGCAGCGCGATGTCGCACGGGATATTCCAGATACCCTGACAGCCCTCGGTATACGTCGCGTGAGGATGCGCCTTCACATACTCGCTGAGGTGCTGGCGGTTCACCTCTTTGATTTCCTTGATGGTGTCAAGGTCCACGCCATTCGGGTCGTATACATAGCCGCTGGAATCGCTCATGGCGATCACCTTCGCGCCCATTACCGTCGCTTTCTCGTGCGCATAAATCGCCACATTGCCCGAACCGGATATCACGACCTTCTTGCCGTCGAAACTGCCTTTGCCATTAGCGCGCAGCATCTCATCCACAAAGTAAACGAGGCCGTAGCCGGTCGCTTCCTTACGCATCAGGCTGCCGCCGTATGCCAATCCTTTACCTGTCAAAACGCCGGTATACTGCCCTGTTAGGCGCTTATACTGGCCGTACAGATAGCCGATTTCACGGCCGCCCACGCCGATATCGCCTGCGGGAACGTCGACGTCCGCGCCGATATGCCTGTAAAGCTCCGTCATGAAGCTCTGGCAGAAGCGCATCACTTCGTTGTCCGACTTGCCCTTGGGGTCAAAGTCGCTGCCGCCCTTGCCGCCGCCGATGGGAAGACCGGTCAGCGAGTTCTTGAGTACCTGCTCAAAGCCCAAGAACTTGATGATGCCGAGGTTCACCGACGGATGGAACCTCAGGCCGCCCTTGTAAGGTCCGATCGCGCTGTTGAACTGGACGCGGAAACCGCGGTTCACCTGCACGCGGCCCATGTCGTCCACCCACGGCACGCGGAATATCACGACGCGCTCCGGCTCTGCAAACCGCTCGAGCAAGTTAGCTTCGATATATTCGGGATGCCGCTCCATCACCAGCTCCAGCGAGCTCATGATCTCTTTTGCAGCCTGGTGAAACTCCAATTCGCCCGGATTCTTGGCAATCAGTTTCTCCAGTACTGACGATACATATTGTTGTGCCGACGTTGTCATTGTTTCCAATTCACCTTCTTAATAAAAGCTAAAAAATGGCATCCAGTACTACCAATTAAGTGTAACACAAACCATTTATTATGTAAACAAAAAAATAAGCGATTTTGCAATTTTGTTTTTTTATAGTTGCAAAATACCGAATAAATCCGTATATATTTGGCAAAAATACTGCCAAAAAGGAAAGGACAGAACTTTCATGAATCAAATTAACTTCCCGCCCCAGCATCAGCCGCCGCCGGGCCGCGAATTTGAAATGCAGCCGAGGCCCATCTATGACGACCCGGAATACAAAGCCGCCGGGAAGCTTGCGGGCAAAGCGGCGATCATCACCGGCGGCGACAGCGGCATCGGCCGCGCAGTCGCAGTGGCCTTCGCGAAAGAGGGCGCGGACGTGATGATCGTCTACCTGCTCGCCAATAAGGACGCATCTGAAACCAAAGCCGCAGTAGAAGGCTACGGGCGGCGCTGCGAGACGGTTCGCGCGGACCTTCGGCAAGAGCCGGAGGCACACAGCGTAGTCGACGAAGCCATGCGCGCCTTCGGCCATATCGACGTACTGGTGAACAACATCGCCGTGCAGGTGCCGCAGAACAGCCTATCGGACATCAGCGCGGAACAGCTGGAAGATACGTTCCGCACCAATGTGTTCTCGTATTTCTACATGACCAAGGCGGTTTTGCCGCATCTGAAGCCGGGCGCGTCCATCATCAACACGACATCCGTCACCGCCTACAAGGGCTCGGAGGACCTAATAGACTATTCTTCGTCCAAGGGCGCTGTGGTGTCGCTGACGCGCTCATTGTCCATGTCGCTGATCAAAAACGGCATCCGCGTCAACGCCGTAGCGCCGGGTCCGGTATGGACACCGCTGATCGTGTCCAGCTTCTCGCCCGAAAAGGTGGCGGAGTTCGGCAAAAACGTACCCATGCAGCGCGCCGCACAGCCGGCGGAGCTTGCCCCTGCATATGTGTTCCTGGCAAGCGCGGATTCCAGCTACATGTCCGGCCAGGTGCTGCATTTAAATGGCGGCGTCATCGTGGATTCGTAGGCACGCCCAATTCTGCCTCAGCTGAATGTCTATCTACGCCTTGGGCCTCCCCTTTTTGTGCATAATCGCAACAGCGCCCAAAAGCAGGCATAACGTCCTTGCTTCTGGGCGCTATCAATCTCATTCTCTCCGCATCAAATATCTAGGAATTTATATACGCGAGAATAGGCTTTAAGTATTGCTTGTCCGTCCAGTCGCATCACTGCCTAAACGCTTCCATCAGGGCAGCTTCCCAGGGGCTCGTAGGCGGAAGGCTCCTTTTTGGACACAGCCTTCTGCAGCATTGTGCATAGTGTCCTGTCCCGGAAACTCATCGCGCTCAAGCCCCAGGCACCGCGGCAGTAAAAACACCGGATGCCCGACAGCTCGCCTTTGAAATTATGGGAATATATCTGCTGAAACGCTTCCTCCGTATAAGGCGAAGCCCCCACGCAAAAAACCGCGACTTTTTTGCCCTTCAACTGGTTCATATTCCTTTTCAGAAACGGCAGGCCCAATATGCCGGAAGCATAAATGCCCCCGCCCAGGATGACCGTATCGTATTGCTGAAGCTGAGATGCTTTTGCTTTATTCGTCTCCACGCAGTCGAAGCCGGTCTCTTCAGCCAGCCAGTGCGCGTATTTTTTTGTTGAACCGTATTTGGATTGATACAGTATGATTCCTTTCATCATGGTAGCCCCCTCATAATAGTTTCAATAAGCCCCTGTGCCTTGCCCGATGCAAATACACCACATTATACCGCAAATGAGCAAATATGTAACCAAAAAAATGCAGAAGACGGCAATACAAAAGTATGCCGTCTGCCAGAAGATCTGATTCCTAAGCCGCCTGTATCAATACAGCTTTGCCCAGACGCGCTTGAACGCCTCCACGGCGGTATCCATCTGTTCGCGCGTGTGCGTCGCGGTATAGCTTGTCCTAAGCATGCACTCGCCTTCGTTGACGGCGGGCGGTATCACGGGGTTCACGTACACGCCCTCCTCAAAAAGCATCTTGGTCGCCAAAAACGTGCGCTGCATCCCGTAGGTGTACACCGGGATGATGGCTGTCTCCCCTTCGATGATGGGGATACCCGCCTCCTTCAGCCGGGCGCGCATATAATTGGAGATGTCAATGAGCGCTTTCTGCCTTTCGGGCTCTTCCTGCATGATGCGCAGCGCCTCGCGGGCCGCCGCCACGTTGGCAGGCGGTATCGACGCGCTGAATATAAACGGCCGCGAGCGGTGCTTGATATAGTCGATTACCGGCGCGGAAGCCGCCACGCAGCCGCCCAGCGACGCCAGCGACTTGGAGAACGTGGTCATGATGATATCCACTTCATCCGTAAGCCCGTAGTACGCCGCGGTGCCCCGGCCGCACTCGCCGATCATGCCCACGCCGTGCGCGTCGTCCACCATCACGCGCGCGTTATATTTCTTCGCCAGCTCCACGATTTTGGGCAGGTTGGCGATATCGCCACTCATGCTGAACACGCCGTCCGTGATGATCAGCTTGCCGGCTTCCTCGGGCAGCCGGGTCAGCCGCTCTTCCAGGCTCGCCATGTCGTTATGGTCGTACTTGAGCACTTTTTTCGCGAAAGACAGGCGGCACGCGTCGATGATGCTCGCGTGGTTCTCCGCATCATTGATGATGTAATCGTGGCGGCCCACCACCGCGGTAATGGCTCCCAGGTTGGTCTGGAAACCGGTGGAGAACGTGAGCGCGGCTTCTTTGCCGAAAAACTCGGCGAGCTCCGCCTCCAGCTGTTCGTGCAGCTTCAGCGTACCGTTCAGAAAGCGCGATCCGGAACAGCCCGTCCCATACTGTTCCAGAGCTTCGGCAGCCGCCCTTTTGGTGCGCGGGTCGTTGGTGAGGCCCATGTAATTGTTCGAGCCGATCATGATGATGCGCCGCCCGTCCATCACCACTTCGGTGTCCTGCGCCGTGTGCAGTGCATGGAAATAAGGATAAAGTCCGGACGCGATGGCGTCCCTTGCCTCTGTATAGTTATAGCATTTTTCAAAAATATCCACGTTGTATCCCCCGCCAGTTTGATTTGGACTCCAAACCAGTATACAGCCCAAGTGTTCATCTCACAAGCCTTTTTCGCAATTTACCAATGATTATTGGCCATAAGCCGTGATATTTTACATTTGCGATCCGCCATGTGGTGGCAATCGAGCCCGAAATATGTTAGAATGCAGTGCTGGATATGTATTGATAAAGTGAGGAAAAGTCGCTGACATGAAGAGATTTTTCGCCCTGCTGATCATTGCGGCCATTGTTGTCGGCCTTATTATAGCGTGGCCCTACATCGCTCCGTCGGAGCAGAATAAAGCCGCGGCGCCCTCCGCCGGGTCAGGCGGCATCATCCTGAGCGAGGTCATGACCAACAACAAGGGCATACTGGTTGACGACACGGGCGCTAACAGCGACTGGGTGGAAATATACAACAACACCGACCATGCGGTGGATTTAAGCCGGTTCGCGCTTTCCGACAACGAACAAAACCCGCTCAAGTGGGTATTCCCGCGGATGGAGCTGGCTCCTCATGGCTATGCCTTGGTATATCTATCCGGTTCTTCCCGTTCAGATTTGAAGAATGGCATCATGCACGGCTCGTTCAAGCTGAGCTCAATGGGCGAAAAGCTGTTGCTGTCCGACACTTCCGGCCATGTGGTGGATTCGGTGGACATACCGGCGCTGCCGGAAAACGTATCGTACGGCCGCGTGAACGGACAGTGGCAGATGCTGGACGCCATTTCGCCGGGCTACGAGAACAGCGACGCGGGTGCCGCCGCCTATCAGGAAACCCGCAAAGTGGAAAACCCGGCGCTGCGCATCACCGAACTGATGGCTAAAAGCGCCATGACGATACAGGACCCCCAGGGCGAATACAGCGACTGGGTGGAGATCGCCAACATTTCCGACGCAGACTACGACCTTTCCGGCTGCGGGCTCACCGACGATGCAACTAAACCGATGAAATGGGTCTTCCCCGCCGGCGTCACCATCAAGCCGGGCGAAACGCTGCTCATTTTCTGCTCCGACCGTTCCTCCACCACACCAGACGGCGCGCTGGAAGCGGGCTTTAGGCTGTCGTCGTACAGCGGCGTCGTGATGCTGTCCGACAGGACCGGCCGCCTGATGGACAGCGTATCCTACAGCGATATGCCCGCCGACTGGTCGTATGCGCGCGGCTATTCGGGCGGCTCGCCCACCGACACGTGGACGCTCACCAGCCGGCCCACGCCGGGATATCCCAACACGGAAGACGGTTTCGCCGCGTTCCTTGCGGCTCATCCCGCCCCCGCCAGCGATATCGTCATCTCCGAAGCGCTGTGCTCCAACAGCTTGGTCAGGTTCGGCGAGGCGCAGCAAAGCAGCGACTTTATCGAAATCGAGAACCGCGGCAGCAGCGCCGTGAATATCGGCGGCTACGGGCTCACCGACAACGCGGGCAACCCCGCCAAATTCCGTTTCCCGGACATGACGCTTGGGCCCGGCGAGCGCGTGCTGGTGCTTGCCGCGGGCGCAGATGCGCCGGCCGATTCGCAGCACCTGACCGCCCCCTTCAGACTGAGCCGCCTGGGCACCACTTTGGCGCTGTTCGACGCTGAAGGGAAGCTGCTCGACCGGTATTTCATCGGAGAAGGGCCGCCGAACATCTCTGTGGGCCGCGCGGCTGGCAGCACAAACATCGTGTATTTCTCCACGCCCACACCGGGCGCCGCCAACGGAGAGGGCAAGGCGGGCATCGCTCCGCCGGTGCAGTTCAGCCAGGCGCCGGGAAAATATGACGGCGCGGTGCAGCTCACGCTGACGGCAGGAGACGGTTTCGATATCTATTACACCGTTAAGGACGGCATCACGCCGGATGAAAACGCGCCGGAAAGCAACTCCACTAAGTACACCGGCCCCATCACCATCAGCTCCACGGCGTCGGTTCGCGCGCGCGCCTACCGGAAGGGCTATATCCCCAGCGCCACGTCCACCGCGACATACTTTATCGGCGCGCAGCACGCACTGCCCGTTGTGGCTGTTACCACCGATAAACCCAATCTGTTCGACCCGGCGACGGGCATCTATACGAACAGCCAAAAGGATGTCGAAGTCGCTGCTTCGTTCGAGCTTTTCGACGAGAGCGGGCAGCGTGTGTTCCAGCAAAACATCGGGCTTGCAATGACAGGCGGCTTGACGCTGCAGATGAAAGAGCAGAAATCCTTGGCAATCTACGCGCGCAGTAAGTACGGCGAGAGCACAATGGCGTACCCGTTCTTCGACAACCGGGAATACACTGAATATAAGTCTCTGATACTGCGTACGGCCGGGCGCGAAGGCGGAATGGTGACCAAATTGAACACATACGTTGCACTAAGCCTGGTGGATGGGCAGATGCATGTGCTGACACAGGCTGCAGAGCCTTGCGTGGTTTATATCAACGGCCAATATTGGGGTATTTACTACCTGATGGAGAAGCGCAACAAGTATATGGTGGCGCAGGCTGAGGGCATTACCGACCCCGCCATCATCGATACCATCAATCTCACTAAGGGGCTGCGGGACGATCTGACCAGCAGCGGTTCGTATAAGGGATACGCCGAAATATTCGAGTTTGTCAAAACACACGACCTGTCGATACAGGAAAACTACGATTGGGTAGACGCACGACTCGATACAGACAGCTATATGGATTTTATGATCAACCAGATCTATATAGCAAACAACGATACCGGTAATATGCAGTATTATCAAGTGCCGCCGAACGGGAAATGGAAACAGATTTATCAGGATCTTGATATCACGTTCTATTCGTTCGACACTCTTGCGCTGCGCATGGACCCCAATACTGCAGGTTCCGATATTTTCAATGCGCTGCTCAAAAACAAAGGCTGGCGGAACAGGTTTATCGAACGTTTCGCGTGGGCGCTGAAGAACATCTACAACGTAGACCACGTCACAGCGGCTATCGACGAGGCGGCTGGGCTGATACGCAGTGAGGTGGAAGCGGAGCACAAGCGCTGGAGCAGCGAGCGGCCCACTCTGGAAGAATGGGAAGCCGGTGTGCAGGCCCTGAAAGCTTTTGCCAAAAATCGCCCTGCGGCGGTGGTAAACCACCTAAAGCAGCATTTCCAGCTCACACAGAACCAGATCGATATGCTGAACGACGCAATCAAAAACTGATGTAATTACTGTCATAAAAATGAATACAAAAAAAGCCGGTAGCAACCGGCTTTTTTCGCTTTTGGAATCGTGGGACACGTTTGCACGCTTATTTTAGCTTGTTCCCGCACTCGCCGCAGAATTTGACGCTCTGGTCGTTCTCCGCGCCGCACCGCGGGCATATGTTGAGCGCCAGGCTGGTGCCGCAGTTGGTGCAGAACTTGCTCTGCCCCGCGGGCTTGCCGCAGTTGGGGCAGAAGGTAGCCTTCTGCTCTATCTCCCCGTGGAACACCTGTGTCTGATCCGCCTTGTCCCAGATATCGCGCTTCATCTTGTCGGCCCGTGCCGCAGCAATCTCCACGTTCATGCGCGGCGCGTCCTCGGCGCACAGGCCGACTTCATCGTTCCAGCACGAATCGCACACCCACTGGTGGCACTTGTTGCAGCGGTGGAAATGCCGCTTGGCCTCGTTCTGGGCCGCAGCAAACGCTTTTTCATGCTCTTTGTGCCATTCTGGCGACATGCCTTGAAACCTTTCGCCAAGCACATGCTCGCCCGCGTAAGCCATGCGGCTGAGCCCGCCCAAAACACCGCCGCCCAAGAGGCTGGAAGCCGCACCGATGCCGCGCGACAGCCCTCTTAAAAGGTTGCCTTTTTTGTAGGTTTGGGATTCGATGAACGACGACCTGAAACCATCGTGGCACACATCGCAGTAGAACGTAAACTGGAATCCCGCATCCGTACTGTTGTCTTCATAGTTTCTTGTGAAAGCCTGCATCATGGTTCTTTAGCCCTCCGGTTACTTTTTCTTTATTTTCTTACCGCACGCTGTGCATTTAACATTCTCAAAAAACTGCGGCGCATGGCATAGCTTGTTGGGGCAAATAATCATCAGCGAAGCGCCGCACTCATCGCAATTGTCGCCCACGAAAGTCGGCTTGCCGCAAGCCGGGCACGCAACGGTCAGCGCCCTGCCGCACGATGAACACCGCTGCCACCCCCGCCTGATCTCGGCGTTGCAGGACGGACACGCGTCGTAAAACGGGCTCATCCGACCGCACACAGGGCAGAACTTGCTGTCGTAGCTTATCAGGTTGCCACAGCCGATACAGGCCTTGTCATATCCCGCCATCAATACCCCTCCTCATTCCAGATAAGATTCGATCGTCCTTTTCCATGACTCAAAGCCGCTGTGCACGGCACGGCCAACCAGCAGCGCGCGCAGCTTTCGCAGGCCTTCGCTGCGCTTCAGCGCGCCCCGGTAGTCCTCATACTTCTCCGCTTTCAGGGCTTCTTCCGACAAATAGATGGGCTCGCGCCGGTAGTTGACAGCCAGCATGCTGTCGTTGAACGCCAGCAGCCATTGCCGCCAGCTCTCCGGCGGTATGCTGCCCTCCAGCCCCAGGCGGAACACATACGTGGCCGCGGCGCCCTCGCCCAGGCTCTCCAGTATCACGGCGTTTTTCGCGAACACCGGCGTCAGCGTATGGATTACTTCGCCGGTGAGTTCTCCCTTAAGGCCGCGCTTTATGCCTACCGCCATATTGCCGTCCGCCAGCGACTGAAGATAAGCGTACTCCTGCGCAATGTCCGAGGCTCTGAGGCGGCTGTCCAGCGCGTCCGCAAACGCGGGCGATATCGCGCGCACGTCCTCCATCGGCACGATCATGCCCTCCATCAAAAGGTCGGCCAGGGCGTCGTCCACCGGCGCAATCTCCGACAGCTTGTCGCGCGTCTGCTTTCTCAGCCCCGTCACGCGTTTTTGGTATTCGCGCAGGAACGGGTCCGTCAGGCGGCCCAGCTTCTGCAGCACATATGCCCGACCCATCCTGTCCGTCACCGTGAAGCGGTACGGCTCTGTCTTAACGTCCGCGACCATGCAGTACGGCACGCGCACCAGCATGTGCGTCTCAGGCAGCATCACCAGCGCCGTTTCGCAGATGCGGAAAACCGCCGGGGACATTTCGCCTGCAGGCGAGATATACTGCCCCGGCGCCTCAAAGTGCGCTGTCTCTTTCATCAGCAGCTGCCTGAACAGCGCCTCGTTGAAAGCGCTTATCAGCTTTCCGGCAAAGTCTTCATACAGGTGCCCGATCATGGACAGCACGATATCCCCTTCATCCGTGCTGACTGTCACGCTGTAATCCTCCGCGCGCACGGCCAGAAGCGAGCCCAGCCGCAGCGTACGCGAAAAGCCGGGCGCGCTGAAAACCAGCTTGTCGTTAAAAAGCTGCGCCGTCACCCGGTCATGCTTCTGCTGCGCCAGACTTACCGTCATCCGCGCCGTAATCAGGGGTATTGCCTG
>JBMNOT010000044.1:0-12171 GCA_050943225.1 Christensenellales bacterium
CTCACCGCAATGCCTTTCTCCCACCGCACACCGAACGTATCCGTGGAGATAAATGTATCGATCTGGAACGTCATGTTCGGCTGCAGCGCGTACATCGAGCTGGTTTCCACCCACGGCGCTTCGACTTCGATTAAACCGGTGCCGTGCAGCGGGCCGTACACATAGTTGTCCTTGAACCCGTTGTCCACATAATACTGGTAGAATTTCTTCGCGATGTCGCACGCCATCACGCCCGCCTTGATCTGCTTCTGGGTCCAGAAGTGCGCCTCGCGACCGAACAGCACCACGTCGCGCCTAAAGCCTTCCAGTTTGCCCAGCACCACGGGATAGCCGATAGACGCGGAATAGCCGTCGATCTTGGCGGACAGGTTCAGCTGCACGATATCGCCCTTCTCGAACTTCCGGTAAGACGAGCGCGAAATCGCGTGGCGGGTGGACGCCTCAGAGAAAACGTACATCGGCAGGCCTTCATATTCCGCACCGTGCTCGTAGATCACGCGCTGGGCGACGCCCACCATCTGAAGCTCCGTCATGCCCGGCCTTATCTCTTTAATCACCTGCTGAGAAGCCAGCTCCGCAATGCGGTAGCCCTCGCTCAGGCATCTGATCTCGTTTTCGGATTTTATGGAGCGCAGCTCCACCATGATATCGCCGGCGTCCACGATCCGGGCCTTCGGGAAAGCGTCCTTGATCGCCTCCATGATGGTGACGGAGGTGTCGAGATACGAAGCCACGCCGATTTTAATCTCCTGCCCAGTGATGCCCAGCGATTTGAACACATACTGGAATGTGTCGGCTTTGAGTTCCGGATACTCCGGGTTGGCGCCTTCACGGTACGCCTTCAGCACAAACAGCTTATCCAGCTTGTTGCGGTCCTTTCCGAACTCGCCGGACTCGGGCCCCACCAAAAGAGCCGCATCTCCGGCCGCGGAAATCGCCACGCCGCAGCGCTCGAAAAGCGGCCAGAACCCCGAAAAATACCGGGCGTTGGCATAATCTGATTCGGTGGAATTCACAATCATCGCGTCCAGGCCCTTGCGCTGCAGAATCGCGGCGGCCCGCTTCACGCGCTCTTTGTACTCATGGTCGGGAATCCTGATCGTTCCGTGTTTAGTCATAATGTACCTCCTATATTACAGCTTTATTCACAGTATCCCAGAGTGGTATAGAAGCTGACTGTCCGGGGTTCTGCTCGTCCGTATTGCGCCACAATCGGCACATCGCTTTCCAGCATGATGGCATACTGCTCGCCTTCCTTCGCCGTATGCCGGCCGAAATCCCGCACCTCGTTGGTGCGCAGACAGCGCACGCGCTTGGCGCCCACGGTCACTACAATATCGGTGACGGGATCTCTGTCCGTATAGAGAAGCGTGATGCGGATATGCGCATCGCGGTCGCACACATTGGTGATAATGATAGATTCATGCCCCGGGATGACGTTCACGCCGACAGGGGCATTTCCGCGTCAGGAAATATCCATACCTTTTTGCCGTATTCCATATCATTTCTCCATTTCATGGATGATAGAATATCTGCTTCATATCATGATAGAATTCGCTGCTGCTGTCAAATGCAAAACGCTCGAAGCAGGGATGCGTATGCATCCACCATTCCTGGGTCACAGGGTCCTGCGCCATTTTCTCCATGTCGGCGTCAAAATCCTCGCCGACGTACTCAAAATACGAAAAGACCAGATCGTCGTGCAGGAAAATGGAATAATTCCGTAAGTTGCACTCCGATATGGTCTTCAAAACGCCGGGCCACGTGGCCGCATGCAGCTTGCAGTATTCTTCAATCTTGTCACGCTTGAGTTTTCCTATCTGACCAAAACAACGTTTCATCCCATCTCCCTTTCTTCCGGCGCACAAAAAGACGGGCAGCGCAAAGGGGAAAAATCAATCTTTCCCCGGCTGCCGTCCTGTTAATCAAGATGATAAACTTCCTCCATCGAGGCCCAGAATTCGCCTTCTTTTCTGTCCTCCAGCGGCTGCATCAGCGGTTTGACGAGGTCCCACCATTTCTGCGTGGCGGGATCGGCCGCCATCTTGGTCATGTCCGCTTCGAAATCGTCCCCCACGTATTCATAGTACGCGAACATATAGTCGCCGCGCTGAAAGATGGAATAATTGCGGATGTTGCAGGCTTTGATCATTTCGTTGACGCCCGGCAACGGGTTCGCATGATAGCGCTTGTAAGCCTCCAGCCCCTCGGGCTTGATCATTATCATCTCGCCGCGTCTTATCATATTTCCCTCCCAAATCCATACCGGTTTGTTCCGGATATTAATAGATCAGCTGCGCCTCGTCGAACATCGCTTTGATGTTGGCCGGCGGCACATCCGACTGAATGGCTTCGTGGCTGGGCGATATAATCAGCCCCGTCGGGAACAGCTTCCTTAAGCGCCTCACCTCGGCGCGCACGTCTTCCGGCGTGCCGTTGGGCAGCAGGTCCTGCGTATCCACGCCGCCGCAGAACGATACCTTGTCGCCAAACCTTTCTTTCAGCGATTCCGCGTCCATGCCCGCCGCCAGCGCCTGTATCGGATGGATGGCGTCAGCGCCCGCCTCGATCAGCATCGGTATTATGCGGGCGATGGAGCCGCAGGAATGATAGATTACCTTCACGCCGTAGCTGTGCGCCAGATCAATAAGTTGCTTTGCACCGGGAATCACGAATTCCCTGACCATATCCGGGCTGATCATCAGGTCCAGCTGGCTGCCCATATCGTCGCCTATTAAAATGGCGTGTATTTTGCCCTTCGTGGCGTCGAGGAAAATCCTGAGCGCTTTCATGTAAAACGCCATGATCTTGTCGTTGACATAGTGCACCAGCTCCGGCGCGACCAGCATGTTCATCATCGCGTTTTCCATGCCGAACGCCGCGCAGAAATCCTGGAAATGCGCCGCCCACGCCATGCCGAGAATAACCTTGCCTTCCGGCGCTTCGTCCACCAGCCGGCGGCATTCCGCCGGGTCGATGTAAAGCGCGGGATCAGGCCACGGGAAATTGGCGGCCTCGGCTTCCTCAACAGTCTGGAACCTGGCGAAAAAACCTTCCGCCGTCAGCGTCCGGTGTTCGGGATCCACGTTGCTGCCGTTCAGATACCAGTCAAACGCCGCATACATTGCCGAACAGGTGGGCGACTTGTATGGCACCTCGATGGCATAAAAGTCGTCGCCGCACGTCGCTTTCAGCTCGTCCAGCGTTTTCACGCCGAAGTATTCGCATAGCTGCGGCACCGCGCTGGGCGTGGGCATGCCCAGCCAGCAGGCGGGTCTGTCCACCGGACGGCGCTCAATTGTCGCATAAAAGCGTTCAATACTGTTCATAGGTGTTCTCCTCAAACTATAGCTTTGCGCAGCCATTCCAGCGTGCACTCCAGCATATGCTTGCCTGTTTCCACGCTGGCCTTCTTAGCGCTTTCCGCAAACCATTCGGTGTTCTGGCTGCACCGCGCAAGATCCACTTTTTCCGGCCACGTGCCCATCAGCAACGATGTTTCCCACTTGCCGGCATGGTCAAACCCGCCGCATTTTATCTGCGCATCCCTGCCGATCAGCGATATCACCTTGATGTACGAGAACGGGTCGTCGCCGGTGCCGAGATTTTCGTAGTAGTCGGCATAGCTGTCGCTGCCCCACCAGCCTTTGCCTAGGGTGTCTTCCATGTATTCCATGGTCACCTTTTTCGCCGCCTTATGGCAGGCGATGGTCATCGGCATCAGGGCGTCCTGCTCCGTCTGGTGATGCGCAACCAGATAGATGTTCTTATGGCCGCTGTAAATCATGGACTTGAGTATGCAGTAAATATAGCTCGCGTATGTGTCCTCATCGACATGGATGTGCCCCGGACGGGGTCCGCACACGGCGAATGAGGCCACCCCATACCAGATCGGCGGACAGATGACGATCTCCTTTTCCTTCTCGAGCTCGCACAGGCATCCGGTGATCACCAGCGTATCCGTGCCGCAGGAAGCGTGATGCGCGTGATACTCCAGCGTGCCGATTGGTATGACATAGGGAACGCGGCGCTTTACCGTATCTTCAATCTGGTCGTAAAACATGTCGATTAGCTGCATAACCGCTCCTCCCTTTCCCGTCAGGCGTTTTCTTTGGGCAACTCTTCTTTTTTCTCCGTCCTTCTCTTTCTCTCGGGGTTAAACAGGTAAGATGTCACCATCAGCGTGATGAGAAGCAGCGCGGCGGATATCAGGCTGCTGTAGTACGTATTCAGTTCCGGGAACATGTTCACGCACGAGGCTATAATCTGAATGGTCACGACGGATATCAGCACATCCAGTATCTTGCCCATGCCGCCGTCCGGAAGCACGCCGGCCAGCACCAGTATCAGTATGCACCGCATCAGATACGAGCTGCCAAAGTCCGCCTTCGCCGAATTGTAAGTGTTCACCATCAATAGGGCGCTGATGGCGGCGATCACGCCGTTGATCACGAAGGTGGCGTTGATCATCCTTGTGACATTGATGGCGCTGAACCGGGCCGCCTTGGGGTTGGCGCCGATCATATACAGCTTTTTGCCGTACGTCGTGTATTTCAGCAGGAACGCGCAGATCAGGAAAACGGCGATGAATATCAGCATCGGAACCGGGAATATGCCGAACAGGTAGATATGCCCTATTTCGCCGTAGATTTCGGGAATGCCCGTCACCGCGTCGCCTCTTGTCAGCGCGATGGACAGACCCCTGAACACCATCTGCGTCGCCAGCGTCGCCAGAATCGGCGGGATGCCCAGCCGCGAAATCAGCGAGCCGTTCAGCAGGCCGCCGAGCCCGCCGATCACTAGGGCAACCAGTATCGACAGCAGAACTATGAGGCCCGTATCAGACTCCGGCAATGTACCGTCCGTCACTGTCCGCATCAGCAGGCAGGCGAGAATCGACGCAAAATTGCCCAGCGCCACAAAGGACACGTCGATGCACCCGATGATGAAGCAGAGCATGACGCCCAGCGTAAACACGCCAAACTCCGGGAACTGTATCGCCATCGCCTTCCACGTATCCGGCGCCCACAGCATTGTGGGTTTCGCGATGGTGAACGCTATCAGGATAGCGACCAGAAATCCCAGCAGAAGGAATGTGTAGTCAAATTTGAGTCCTGTTTTATTTTTCATCAGTCACATCCTCCTCAAATTATATGCTGCGGCGCTTCGCCTGCACAGCCGAAATGGTCACACCGGCCAGTATGACGAGCCCGTTGAAGAAATCCTGCCAATACGAGTCGATACCGATCAGCAGCAGGCTGTTGGAAATCACGGTCATCAGTATGGCCGCTACCAGCGTACCGAAAACGGTGCCTTCGCCGCCATATATGCTCGCACCGCCCAGTATGACAGCCGGAATGATCTTTAAATCCCATCCGTTGAGGGCTTTGGGAATAGCCTGCCGTACCATGCACACGCGCAGCATGCCGATGACGCCGGCCACAAGTCCCACAAACGCATACAGCCAAAATTTTGTTCTTTTTACGTTGATACCGGCGCGCTCAGCAGACACCTCGTTGCCGCCGATCGCGTACAGCGAACGCCCGAACATCGTGTAGCGCAGCACCAGCCAGACAATCACGGCCAGCGCCACAAACAGCAGGAACGCCGTGGGCATCGTAGACCGCATGCCTGTGGAGCTGAACACCTCGAATAGCGAATCCTCGCCGAAATACCTGAGCCCCAGCGGCAGCGTCGAGGTGATCTCAGGCATCTGCAAAAGTCCCATGCTGATGCCGAGGAATAAAGTCTGCGTGCCCAGCGTCACGATCATCGTGTTCAGCTTGAACCGGGAAATGATGAAGCCGTTGATCATTCCCAGAACGAGGCCGATCACAGCGGCCAGCAGGAATGCCATCCACGCCGTTTCCTGGCACCATCCCATCGAAAGGCAAATGCTTGTTGAAACGGAATAAGTCAGCGACGCCAGCGTCGGGAAGGAGAGGTCAAAGCCGCCTGAAATAACCACGACCAGGCTTATGAGTGAAAACATGCCGAATATCGTCAGCGAACGCGCAATATCGACGATTGTATTGGGCTCAAAAAGCTGTCCACCGGAGATGATCTGTATCGCGATACACATGAGCACCAATACGATGAAAAGGTAGAATTCCGTTTTTCGCGTCATGCGACGGAGCTTTCGAGTCAATTCCATATATGTACCTCTCCCTTACCGAATGATATTGAGGATGGCCTGGTTGCAGATATCCTCATTTTGCAGTTCGCCAACGATGGCGCCGTCTTTCATCACAATTACGCGGCTGCAGTTGGCCACAACCTCCTCCAGGTCGTCGGAAATGATGATCACCGCAAGCCCCTGTCCGGCCAGCTCATGCAGCAGCTCGTGGATATCCTGCTTGGTTCCCACGTCCACGCCCACTGTCGGGCCGTTCAGAACCAGCACGTCCAGCTCGTTGCTCAGCCATTTCGCCAGCACGATCTTCTGCTGGTTGCCGCCTGAGAGCGTTGACGCGTGTTTGGTCGGGTCGTCTGTCGCAATTGAGAACTTCTTCACCCAGATATCAGCTTCAGCCAAAATATCCTTTTGTTTAATCAGCCCCAGCTTGCTGGACAGGCGTTTCAGCGAAGACAGCGTGATGTTGTCGGCAATCGGCCGCCGCAGGCACAAACCTTCCGTCAGTCGGTCTTCCGGCAAATAACCGATACGCAGTTTCTGGGCCGCGATGGGCGACGATATTTTCACCTTTTCGCCCTTCAGGTATATCTCGCCGCTGTCCGGCTTGAGCAGCCCGAACAGCGACAGGGCCAGCTCGGTGCGTCCGGAACCTAAAAGCCCCGTCACGCCCAATATTTCGCCCTTGCGCAGTTCAAAGTTGATATCGTGGTAACTCCCCGCCAGCGTCAGGTTCTTCACCTCAAGCACAGGCTCCGCGCTGACGTTCTCCGGGCAGAAACGCGTGTCGGTCAGTTCGCGACCCGTCATATAGTATGTAAACTCTTTGCGGGTAAGGCTGGATGTGGCGCCGAGATAAACGTTCCGGCCGTTGCGCATGATGGCCACATCGTCCGCGATCTCGAATATCTCATCGATCTTGTGGCTGATGAACATGATGGCGATTCCCCTGTCCCTCAGTTGCCGCACCGTTTTGAACAGCGCGTCCACTTCCTTCTTCGTCAGAGCCGTGGTGGGCTCATCCATGATGATCAGCTTGGCGTTAAACAGCAGCGCCCGGCAAATCGCGATCAGCTGCTTATCCGCCACGCTCAGATCGCCCATTTTGGCATCTAGGTCGATTTCATGGCCGATTTTGCTCAGCGCTTCCCGCGCAATGGCATCCATCCTCTTGCGATTGACGAAATGCCTGTTCGCCGTGATCTCCGAGTTGATGGCAAGGTTTTCGCGTACCGTCAGGTTGGGAAATATGGACAGGTCCTGATAAATAACCTGTATGCCGAGCCGGGTGGCTTCAGCCGGAGTGATTCTGTGAATCTTTTCACCCTGGAACCATACTTCGCCTTCATCCTTCGTGTACACGCCGGATATGATTTTGACCAGAGTCGATTTGCCGCAGCCGTTCTCACCGGCCAGGCACATCACTTTTCCGGGTCGCACGGCAAAGTTTACGTTGACGAGCGCGTGTACACCCGAAAAAGATTTTGAGATGTTTTTCATTTCAAGCAAGTATTCAGACATGGGGAAACTCCCTTTCGAAAAGAGTTTGTCGGCCGAACTGCCGGAAGGTTTTAGGAATTGCAGCTTAGCCGTTGATGGAAACGGAGTGGGATTGATCCGTGTTTTCCCGGACTCGTCCACTAAAACTCACTTCAATCAGTGGCCAAGACTATTATATCACTGATCAAAAATGACCGCAATTTCATGGACAGGCAGGGAAGTCAGACTTCCCTGCCTTATGCCCATATGTTCTTTTTTAATTGAATCGGGATTAGAAGGTGAAGCTGTCCACGTTGTCCTTCGTAATCGCCAGCCAGCCCTGACCAATCACAACCCTGCCGTCGATGACCACATTGTTGTAGCCTTCCACGCCCAGATCGATACCGGACTTAACCTCTTCGCCGTTGTACATCTTCATCGCGAGGTTCAGCATCGCCTTGGCAGCCAGCGCCGGATCCCACAGCGCAACGGACTGCAGAACGCCATCCTTCAGGTAGTCGCGCACCTCAGACGGCAGCGCCACGGAGATCGCAAACACCTTGCCGGCGAGGCCGAGCTCCTCAATCGCACGGGCCGCACCCGGAGCGTCGAACGAAGACGTTCCCAGGACACCTTTGAGGTTCGGATACTTCTTCAGCAGCTCTTTGGTCTTCTGATAGGCAACCTCAGCGTCGAGATCGGAAGTCACGCGCTCGTCAGCCACCAGCGTCATGTTCGGATAAGCTTCCTGCTGACGAGCCACACCGGCATCCGCCCAGTTCATGTGAGACTCGCTGGTCATGCTGCCGACCATGGTGATATATTCGCCTTCTTCGCCCATCTGAGCAGCCAGCTGGTCCATCATGAAGCCGCCAAGACCCTTTTCGTCGAACGCTTCCACGTCGTAGTCAACGTTCTTCATGCCGGAAGCCTCGGTCGCGATCACGAAGATGCCCTTGTCGCGAGCTTCTTTGCAGATGTTCTCGCAGGCATCCGGGTCGTTCGGCGAGAAGCAGAGGATGTCGATGTCCTGAGCAACCAGGTCCGTCATGATCTGAACCTGAGCAGCCGCGTCGACTTCCGTGGGCCCCTTGTAGATAACGTCTATGCCGTTCTCTTCAGCCCACTTCATCACGCCGCCGTCACGCACATAGTCCCACCACGCCTGACCGATAACCTTGGGCACGAAAGCGATGACGGGCTGGTCCTTCTCAGCCGGAGCAGCAGGCTCTTCCTGAGCCGGAGCAGCAGGCTCTTCCTGAGCCGGAGCAGCAGGCTCTTCCTGAGCCGGAGCAGCAGGCTCTTCCTGAGCCGGAGCATTGCTCCCGCAGGCAACCATACCCAAGATCATCATGAACACGAGTACCATTAAGACGATCTTTTTCATTGTTCTCCTCCTTTTTTCTCTGCTGTTGCAGAATATTTAAAAGCTCGCACAGTTTTTTGGCTATTAGACGAAGCATCCAGAGGTTTTGTTTTGCAGGTATCAGTTAGACGTCCATGAAAATGCCGCTTCGCCCCACTTTATGGACCCGAAATCCGGCCGTGCATCCATGCACCAGAGAATATTGACCAACGTTATTAAAAATAAGGGTCACTATATTGTCCGGATTCGTTATTGCTGTTACTCCTTCCCTTAACTGAATCTTTGCTGGATGATTTGTTTGTGTAATGTGGATTATCCTTAACGATGATGCTATTCAAACCATCTTTTCAGGCTCGGTTTGAACATCTCACTTCGACAGCTGAACCGTCCACGAACCAGCCGTGTAACGTTTCACTTTAATTGCACTCTATCATAACTCCACCGCCCTGTCAATACGTGATTTTTTTCAACCGGTCAATTATTGAACATTTTAGCGCAATTGATAAAATACTTAACATATATATGTTTATATTTTTCATCTCTAAGTTAGTTTCTAACATTATGACATATTGATTTAAAACCACTTGACACTTCTGTAATAAATGTGTAGACTCCAAATTAGAGCAAATCGTTTTGTGCTGCTTATCAATATATTAATGGACTAAATTTCTCTGAAGGAACGTATTATGCCAACCATCAAGGATGTCGCTAAACATACAGGTTTATCTTACGCCACAATTTCTAAATACCTGAATGGCGGCAACGTTTTGCCTGAAAATCGGGAAAAAATCGAAGCAGCGATCAAGGAGCTCAACTTTACCGTCAACGAGTTCGCCCGCGGGCTCAAAACGAATAAATCCAATACCGTCGGCATCATTGTCCCGGATATCGGAAACGTTTTGGTTGCGAAGACTATTCCAATAACTGTCGATGTTCTGCGTAAAAATGGCTATGCTACCATTATCTGTGACTCCCGTGAGGATCATATCTGCGAATCCGAGCTGGTTACCTTCCTTATGTCGAAACGTGTCGATGGTATTATCAATATGTCGGTCGGCGCGGACGGGTCTCACCTGTACCCGGCTTTAAACAAAAAAATACCCGTCGTGCTGCTCGACCGCCTGGTTTCCGACTGTTTTGGCATGGTGGACGCGGTGCTGGTAGACAATCTGCGCGCCGCCCAGGAAGCCACCAGCTATCTGATGTCACTCGGGCATAAGGAAATCGGAATCATAGCCGGTCCGCGGGACGTCACGACGGCGGCGGACCGGCTTTCGGGCTATATCTCCATTTTCAAGAGAAACAAGCTGGACATTAAGGATTCTCTGATTGAGTACTCCGATTTTTCCATCGAGAGCGGATACCGCTGCTGCAAGCGCCTGCTGGCCAACAACCCCGGCATGACCGCGCTGTTTGCGACCAATTACGACACGACCGTGGGCGCGATGATGGCCATCAACGAATACGGCATATCCGTGCCGGAAGATCTCTCGGTGTTCGGTTTCGACGATATGCCCTTCGCGAAAGTGATCAAGCCCCATCTCAGCGTTATCGCCCAGCCCATCGTGGAAATTGGCCAAAACACCGCCTATATGATTTTGGAGCGCATGACCGGCCGTAACACGGGCCCCGCGAAGATCACCGTCCTGAAAACATCCGTGGAGCTGCGGGATTCCGTCAGGCAGATTTCTACCAATATTATTAATGTGGACTCCGTTTACTAATAATATATGGCACAACAATAAATAAAGGAGATGTGTGTTATGGTTAAAATCGGTATCAGACCCTGCATCGACGGTCGTCGCAACGGTATCCGGGAAGGGCTTGAAGAACAGACAATGGGCATGGCGCGCGCGGCTGCCGAACTGATCACAAAGAATCTGAAATACCCCAACGGCCAGCCGTTTGAAGTGGTGATCGCGGATACCACGATCGGCGGGGTTAAGGAAGCCGCGATGTGCCAGGAAAAATTCGAACGCGAAGGCGTCAAGGTGACGCTTACCGTGTCTCCCTGCTGGTGTTATTCCACCGAAGTGATGGACCAGGACCCGACGACGATCAAAGCCGTGTGGGGCTTCAACGGTACCGAGCGGCCCGGTGCGGTGTTTTTGGCTGCTGTTCTGGCTGCCCATTCGCAGAAAGGGCTGCCCGCCTTTGGCATCTACGGCCAAAACGTGCAGGACAAAGACGACTTCTCCATTCCGGAAGACGTTCAGGAAAAGATACTGCGCTTTGCCAAGTGCGCCGTGGCGGCCATGAGCATGCGTGGCAAGAGCTACCTGCAGATCGGCTCCATATGCATGGGCATCGCCGGTTCCATACTGGATCAGGATATGATTCAGCAGTATTTCGGAATGAGAAGCGAATCGGTGGACGAGTCGGAAATCCTGCGCCGCATCGACAAAGGCATCTACGATCCGGAAGAATTCAAGAGGGCATTGGCCTGGACGAAACAGCACTGTAAGGAAGGCCGAGACAACAACCCGCCCGAAATCCAGTTCTCGCGCGAAGAGAAGGACGCCCAGTGGGAATTCGTGGTCAAATGCGCCCTCATCATCCGCGACCTTATGCTCGGCAACCCGCGTCTTGCGGAACTGGGCTTTATCGAGGAGAGCTGCGGGCACAACGCCATCGTCGCCGGCGTTCAGGGGCAGCGCCAGTGGACGGATTACAAGCCCAACTTCGACTTCGCCGAAGCCATACTCAACTCGCAGTTCGATTGGAACGGCCTGCGCGAGTCCATCACGCTGGCCACGGAAAACGATGTGCTCAACGGTTTAACAATGCTTCTCCAGCACCTTCTGACCAACACGCCCGGCGTTTTTGCGGACGTGCGCACTTACTGGAGCCCGGAAGCGGTCGAGCGCGTCACCGGCAAGAAGCTGACCGGCCATGCGGCGAACGGCATCATCCATCTAATCAACTCCGGCGCCGCGTCTTTGGACGGCACCGGCGCCGTGAAGGACGAGCAGGGCAATCCTATTATCAAGCCGTTCTATGAGATGACGGAAGCCGACGCAAAAGCCTGCCTGGACAAGACGGACTGGTGCCCCGCCAGCATTCCGTATTTCCGCGGCGGCGGCTTCTCCAGTCACTTTATCGGCGGCACCGCGGGCAATATGCCGGTCACGCTGGCGCGTCTCAACCTCGTCAAGGGCCTCGGGCCGGTGCTGCAGCTGGCTGAAGGCTGGAC
>JBMNOT010000045.1:0-11909 GCA_050943225.1 Christensenellales bacterium
GTATTGTGCTTCCAATCGAGCTTAGGAGGGTGATGGGAATAGACATTAAAGATCCCATCGAGATCTTTGTGGATGACAGCCATATTGTACTTGGCAAGTATCAACCCGCGTGCATTTTCTGTGAAAGTGTAGCGGGCGTTTCGGAATACAAAGGCGCTAAAGTCTGTTCCAACTGCCTAAGCAAACTTGGTATTAAATAATACATCGCCGGCAGCTAAAATCAGAGCGTAAGCCGGTAAGCACGGTTTTTACTGATACCAAATACCTCGGATGCCGCCAAGGCGGCATCTTTTTTTGTCATCCCGGAGGCAATATACCGGCGCAGCGCCTCCCGGATGTCCTCGTCGCTTACCTCCCCGGCGTCCTTCTGCGGTGCCGCGTCCACAATCAACACATATTCGCCGCGCAGCTTGCCGGAGAAAACTTCAGCCGCCTCCGCAATGCTGCCCCGGAACACAGCCTCATGTATCTTCGTCAGCTCCTTGGCGACCACCACCCGTCGCTCCGGCTCCAGCATCTCACGCAGGGCGGCTAGGGTATCAGCCAGCGCGTGCGGGCTCTCGTAGATCACGCAAGGCATGTCGCTGCCCGCTATCCGCTCCAGCTGCCGGCGCTTCTCCGCAGCCTTTTTGGACAGGAAGCCGATGAACACAAAGTCCCCGCCAAATCCCGACAGCGTCATCGCGGTAATGGCGGCGCACGGGCCCGGCACCGACGTCACCTCAATGCCCTGCTCCACAGCCTCGCTCACCAGCGCCGCGCCGGGGTCAGATATCAGCGGCGTGCCCGCGTCCGACACCAAGGCCACGTTTTTACCCTCCCGTAGCTCACTTAGCAGCCATGTGCGCTTCTCCTTTGTGCTGTGCTCGTGAAAGCTGACCAGCCGCGTGGGGATATCGTAGTGGGATAGCAGCTTCATCGTGCGGCGCGTGTCCTCCGCGGCGATAAAATCCACTTCTTTCAGCACGCGCAGCGCCCGCAGCGTAATGTCCTCCAGATTGCCAATCGGCGTCGCCACAATATAGAGCATTTATTTGCCCTCCCCGTAAATCCGCTTCAGCGGCGGCGTATACGTTCCGTCCGCCTCATAGACGCTAAGCTGCGGCAGAAACTGCACACCCGGACGCGCCCCCTTCCGCGCCTCCACCAGCGCAAAACCCGGCGCCCGGTCCGCCCGCGGGGCCACCAGCTGCACGCGCTTGGGCTCCAGCCGGTACCGGCAGAGCGTGACCATCAGCTCCGCAAACCGCGCGGTGGGGTAAATCATATAGAGCCGCCCGCCGTTGCGCAGCACCGCTGCCGCGCTGCAGGCCACATCCTCCAGCGCGCATAGCAGCTCGCGCTTAGCGATGCTCACCTGCTCGCTTGAATGCGGCTTGCCCGAATCCGCTTTCTCATACGGCGGGTTGGTCACCACCACGTCAAAGCCAGTGCCCAGCAGCTTCTTTGCCTCGCGGATATCGCCGCACATCAAAGATATCCGCTCTTCCAGCCCGTTCAGCGCCACGCTCCTTTTCGCCATGTCGACAAGCTCCGGCTGCACCTCCAGGCCGGTCACGCACAGCCCCGAAATGTGCGCACACAGCAGTATCGGGATGATCCCGTTGCCAGTGCCAAAATCCACGACGCGCTCGCCCGCGCGCGCCTGCACGAAGTGTGCCAGGAGCACCGCGTCCGTCCCAAACGCAAAGCAAGCCGGGCTCTGGATAATGAAAAAGCCGTTCTGCAGGTCTTCCACGCGCTCCCCCGGCATCAGAACCGCCTGCATGTTTTCGTTATCAGCACCGTTTTGCCGCATGCATATCTCTCCTGGCATATTAAGTTCTTCCATTATATCATACCGCCATATCATACCGCCGTCTATTAGAAAGCGCCCGCATTTCGCGCCATATTATCCCTGCGCTGAATTAAGCCTTTACTATTTTAATTGGCTAAATTATAATACACATGT
Organism: Christensenellales bacterium; assembly: GCA_050943225.1. Lineage (GTDB taxonomy): Bacteria > Bacillota > Clostridia > Christensenellales > SZUA-584 > SZUA-584. Next base: position 1,952 of record JBMNOT010000045.1, read on the forward strand.
ATTAACGATTTCCAGAAAACTAAGGAGGAAAACAGTTAATGAAAAAATTATTGATCGCTATGTTGGTCTTCGCGATGGCATTCTCTCTCGTCGCGTGCGCCAATAATACAACCCCGGCAGCCGAAGCTCCCGCTCAGACGGACGAGGCTCCCGCCGAGTCGGCTGAAGCGCCCGCTGAGCCTGCCGAGCCGGAAGCAACGGCAGATGAATCGTGGGCTAAGGTAGAAGTGGCCGGCTCGTTCATACTGGGCTTCGACGAAACATTTGCGCCCATGGGCTTTAAGGACGAAGACGGCAACTATGTCGGGTTCGACATCGATATCGCGACGGAAGTCTCGTCCCGCCTGGGCCTTGATGCGCCCACGCTGATGCCCATCAACTGGGACTCCAAGGTGATGGAGCTTAACGCCGGCAACATCGACCTCATCTGGAACGGCCTCACCATCACCGAGGAGCGCAAGAAAGAGATGCTGTTCTCCGACCCGTATATGGACAACCGTCAGATCATCGTCGTCCGGGCGGAATCCGACATACAGTCCAAGGCGGATTTAGCCGGCAAGATCGTGGCGGCTCAGGCGGATTCCAGCGCGATGGAGGCGATCCAGGCTGAACCCGAAGTCAAGGACACCTTCGGGGATCTGGTGGAAAACGCGGATTACGTGGCAGCGCTGCTGGAGCTCAAACAGGGCAGCGTGGACGCGGTGGTCGTGGACGAAACGATGGGCAGCTATTACATCAACAAGGACGAAAACCCGGCGGCGTTCCGCATACTGGACGATAACTTCGGCGAAGAGCAGTACGGAATCGGCTTCCGTTTGGGCGATGTAGCTTTGAAGGACGCCATCCAGGGCGCGCTGGACGACATGGTTGCGGACGGCACCTTCGCGACGATTTCAAAGAAGTGGTTCGGACACGACGTGTGGCCGGAATAATACCGGCGTCAACGGGGCAGGTCCTTTTGGGCCTGCTCCCGCTTTGGCGGATACCCTGAGGTTTTTTTAGTTTTTGCAGGAATATCAGGGGCCTGCCGCGAAACCATAACAGTTTGCAGACGGCTTAAATGCTTAAGCCGTTTTCAAACTGTTAAGGGAGAAACGCTATGAAGTACTTCACGGATACTGACAGGCTGATAGGGCTGCTGCGCGAGATGTTGAGCGGCACGCTGGTTACGCTGGAGGTATGGGCGCTTACGCTGCTGTTCGCGCTGCCGCTGGGGCTGCTGATCTGCCAGATGCGCATGGCTAGAAACGGCTTTGCCCGCGGCGTGGCCAAGGTTTATATATTCTACTTCAGGGGTTCACCGCTGATGCTCCAGCTGATGTTCATGTTCTTCGGCGTTCCCATAATCGCCAAGGGCATACTGAGTCTGTTCGGTTCTAGCGCCACCTTCACGCTGGACCGCACCTTCGCCGCCATTCTCGCATTCATACTCAACTACGCGGCGTACTTCGCAGAGATCTACCGCGGCGGCATACAGTCTATCCCTCGGGGGCAATACGAAGCGGCACACGTGCTCGGCCTGTCCAATAAAGTGACGTTCTTCAAGATTATACTGCCGCAGGTCGCCAAGCGCATCATCCCGCCCATCGGCAACGAGGTGATCACGCTGGTTAAAGATACGGCGCTGGTCTATGTGATCGCCCTACAGGATATGCTGTTTAAGGCCAAGGCCGCTGTGAACCGCGATTTCTCGGTGATGCCCTTTGTGATCGCGGCGATATTCTATTTGGTTATGACGGGTACGTTTAGCCATCTGCTCACGCGGATCGAGCGCAAATTCGACTATTACAAGTGAGGAAACATCATGCTGAGTGCAGTCAACATCCATAAAAAATTCGGCCGCCTCGAGGTGCTCAAAGGCGTGGACCTCTCAGTGAACAAGGGCGACGTGGTCGCGATCATCGGCCCGTCCGGCAGCGGCAAGTCGACGCTGCTACGCTGCATCAACCTGCTGGAGGAAGCGGACGAAGGCAGCCTCATGGTCGACGGCGAGTACCTGTTCCGCGTGGATAACGGCCGGATTGTTTATCCCGCACCGGCGGAGAAGCAGCGCATCCGCAAAAAGCTGGGTCTGGTGTTCCAGGAGTTCCACCTGTTCCCCCACTTTTCGGTGATGCAGAACTTAACGCTCGCGCCGATGCAAGACGAAAATGCCGATAAAGAAGCTATCGAGGAAAACTGCCGCAATCTGCTCAAAAAGGTGGGCCTGCTGGACAAGGCGAAGAATTATCCCTTCGAGCTGTCGGGTGGCCAGAAGCAGCGCGTGGCCATCGCCCGCGCCTTGGCGCTAAACCCCGAGATACTATGCTTCGACGAACCCACCTCCGCTTTGGATCCGGAGCTGACCGGCGAGGTGCTCCGTACCATCAAGCAGCTCGCGGAAGAGCACATGACCATGATCGTGGTCACGCACGAGATGGGCTTTGCGGGCGAGGTCGCCAAAGAAGTTGTGTTCATGGACGACGGGGTGGTCGTGGAGCGCGGCACGCCCGACGAGGTGCTTCGCAACCCCAGCCAGCAGCGCACGCGCGATTTCATGAGCAAGTTGCTGTCGATATAAGTGTTTATAACCTTTAATGGTTGCCCTAATGAATATACCCTTTCAGAATCCTATAATCCGCAATCAAAAAATGCCGCAAAGCGGCATTTTTTAATGAAGAAGCCCTTCTCGCTTTAACTTTAACATCAGAATCCTACTCGTACCGCAGCGCGTCGATGGGCTTGAGGCTCGCGGCCTTATTTGCCGGGTATATGCCAAACACCACGCCCACAAACGCCGAGAACCCCAGCGCCAACGCCACGGTACCCAGCGACATCGACATCGTAATATCCATCGCCGTACTGAGCACCTGCAGCCCGATATAGCTGATCATAATGCCGATGCCGCCGCCCGCTATCGACAGTACCACCGCCTCGATGAGGAACTGAACCAGTATGTCGCTGCGCTGCGCACCGATGGCCTTGCGGATGCCGATCTCGCGCGTGCGCTCGGTGACGGATACCAGCATGATGTTCATAATGCCGATGCCGCCCACCACCAGCGAAATCGCCGCGATGCCGGACAGCAGTATCGTCATCACGCTCATCACTTCGTTCATCACATCGATAATCGCGCTCTGGTTGATGATGTAATAACCATCATCGTCACCCAGCTCGCGGATCAGAAAGTCGTCCGTCGCCTCCTCTGCAGCGTCCACCGTATCCGGCATGGTCGCCGATATATAAATGGCATCGAATTCGGTGTTCTTAAACAGCCGCTGTGCGGTGGTCAGCGGTATCAGCACCGTGGAATCCTTGTTGGCCAGCATGGTATCCGACTTTTCCAGCACGCCCACCACGGTGAAATCAAACCCGCCGATATCCAGCGTGTTTCCGATGCAGTTCTCCGTTCCGAACAGATCGGTCGCCACGTCGATGCCCACCACGGCGTTATACGTATGCGCCTCCACATCGACATCACAGATGAACCGGCCCTGCTTTATCACCTGCCCGGTGATAACCTGATACTTGCGCGTAACGCCTTCCACCTTATAATCGTCTTCGATGCTGCCCGCCCGGATATTCACGGTGCGCGTCATCACGCCCGCCGCGCCGGAAAGCGAGTCCTCCTGTTCCAGAGCGTCCAGATCATCAAGCGTCAGGTGAGTCGTCTTGGTACCGGTAAACGATACTTGCAAAAGATTAGAGCCCAGGCTCTCGATTTGCCCGGTAATTTCGCCTGTGGCCCCCTGTACCACGGAAATCAGCAGTGTTACTGCCACCACGCCGATAATAATGCCCAGCATGGTGAGAAACGAGCGCAACTTGTTGCCCTGGAGAGCAAAAAGCGCCATCTTCACAGCCTGAGAGAATTTCATGACGCACCCCCGGCTGCACTGTCATGCTCAATGCGCCCGTCGCGTATCGTCAGCTGCCGGCTTGTCATGCTTGCAATATCGCGGTCGTGCGTGATCAGCACGATGCTGCGCCCCTCTTTGTGCAGCCCTTTCAGTATGTTCATGATCTCCCGGCCGGAGTGGGAATCCAGGTTGCCCGTCGGCTCATCGGCCAGTATCAGCGTGGGGTGGGTCGACAGCGCCCGTGCAATAGCAACGCGCTGCTGCTGACCGCCGGAGAGCTCGCTGGGTTTGTGATGCATCCGGTTGGCAAGCCCCACTTTCTCCAGCGATTCCATCACGCGCTTTTTGCGTTCGGGCATCGGCAGCCTCTGATAAATCAGCGGCAGCTCCACATTTTGATAGGCGGTTAGGCGGGGCAGCAGGTTAAACTGCTGAAATATAAAGCCGATCTCACGGTTGCGGATCTCGCTGAGCTGCTGTTCGGTGTAGTCGTCGATCAGCCGGCCGTTCAGCCGGTACTCGCCCTCGTCCGCCAAATCCAGACATCCGATGATATTCATCAGCGTGGATTTGCCGCTGCCCGACGGGCCGATCACCGCGACAAACTCGCCGCCGCCGATCGTTGCCGTCACGCCGTCCAGCGCATGAACTTCCGTTTCACCCAGCTGGTATGTTTTCCGGATATTCAGGAGCTCTATCATCAGCCGCCCCTCCTGTCTCCGAAATTTCCGTTTTCAGGGCGGCCGAAGTTCATCATCTGTTCCTGCACCGACTGCCTGACCTGCGGCACAGCCACCCTGTCGCCTTCGCTCAGGCCTGACGTGATTTCAATATTGACGCCGTCCGTGATGCCCGTCGTCACCTTATGCGTCGCCACCACCGCGTCCTGCTCCCCGCCGAGGTCGGATTCCAGCACCACATATTTCTCGCCGTTGATGACCTGAATTGCCTCAATCGGTATAACCAATACATTCTCGGCCTTCTGCGATATGATGGTGACATCGGCGCTCATGCCAATCATCAGGCCTTCCGTTTCAGGCAGCGACAGCGTTACCGTAAAATCCGTCACGTCGTTTTGGGCCACCCCGATGGGGTTAATCTTGATGATCTCGCCCTCAAGCACCAGGTCGGGCAGCGCGTCCAGCTTCACCGTTGCCTTTTCATGCAGGTCGATGTCGGCGATGTCCAGCTCGACGATATCCACCTCAATCTTGAAAGCGTCGCGGCTCTGCACGCGGAACAGCGGCGTTCCCTCCTGCACCAGCTGTTCCTCGCTGATATTGAGGTCGGAAATCACGCCGTCCATGCCCGCGCGCACAGTCAGCGCCTCGATATCCCCCAGCACGTCCTCAAGATCCTCCATGAGTTCGGCGCGCTGGTCCAGCTGCGCGTAAAGCTGCGCCGACAGTACCTCGCCGCTGAGGTCAAATATTTTGCCCCCGCGGGACACCTTATCGCCCACGTCCTCGCGCACCCGCTTGACGATACCGCCGCGCCCGGTGATGTACACGGGGTTCTCTACCTGCACGCTGCCCTCGCCCAGCGTGGTGCCGTCCTCTTTGGACACCGAAGCCACATCATCCGGCAGGAAACCTTTATCCTCAAAGCTGACCGTCGCGCCCGCGCTGCCTATGCTCACTACAGTACCGGTCACGCTCTTTTCGCCCACCGTCACCGTCACCTGGTCGCCCACCTGCAGCCCCTCAGCGTCAATCACCGTCTTCATGCGCTCGTCGGGACAGACAATAGCCAGTGCGCCGTACTTTTCCATCACCGCGTCCACCAGGTCGCCCTTTTGCGCGTATATCGCCTTGACGACGCCCTTGACGGGCGAATAGACGGCATCCGGTCCGGACGTGCCGCGCAGCGATAGTATCGACGCATCCAAATCGTCAATCTGCCGCTGCAGCGAATCGCGCATCGACTCCAGTTCTTTGTTCTCCATCACCGCGATGACGTCGCCCGCAGACACAATATCGCCATCCTCCGCCAGCACCTGCTTTATCGTACCGGAAACGCCGGCGTACACCGTCTTATCCTCCAGCGGCGCCACCGTGCCGGAGCCTTTTACCTTAACTTCTACGTCACCGCGCTCCACCGGAACGATTGCGTAGGTGGTTTTGCCTTCTCCGGCCTTTTGTTTCTGCCAGCTGACATATCCTATCACCGCCAGCGCAACCACTGCGGCAACGATGACAAGCGTCACGATTCTTTTGGTCTTGCCCTTCTTTTTGGCCATAGCTGTCCTCCACTGTTCCGGTATTGTCTTATCGGCTATTCTACCAGCACCCATCCGCCTCAAACAACAGCCCTTCTGATGTCTTTACAGAATATTAACAACGATGCAAGCGGGGAAGCTGCTTTGCTTAATGCGGTATTTTGCTTAATGCGGTATACCGTATAGTTTTTTCTGCGGATCCCAAAACAGAAAATGTGCCGGCGGATAATATGTCAGAAAAGCATAAAGTATGAAAAGGCCGATGAAAATCACGATCGCAGCAGCAGTAAACGCTGGGCCATGCAGCCTGCGCCTGGATATTGCCATCCGGTACACCACCCACATGCCCACCGCGATGCACACCAGCGTATTGGCGATAGCCATTGGCAGCGAGTCAATCCCTAGCGCACGGCAGGCCAAATAGATCAGCAGCATCAGCGCGGGCATCACGAGCAGCGAAACGGCGCACGCAAACACATAATTCGGACAACGCCACCCGGCAGCAAAATACATCACAATATACCAGATGAGCGGGGGAACCAAAAACAGCTTAACATGCTCCCACGGGCTTTCGTTGACCGGGCAGAAGACGCTTAAAAAACCGCAGGGCAGCCACTCATATAAAAAGTGCCACAGCGTCGCCAGCCCCATCACCGCCAGCACGCCGACAATACACCATCTTTTCAGCCTTCTACGGCTATTCCTGCCCATAATATCAACTCCGGTCAGATCAATACTTCCAGCGCGTCGAACACATGCCGCACGCCGATAACCTTCATGCCCTCGGGCGCCCTGAGGCCCGCCATGTTGGCCTTGGGTATCACGGCCTTTTTGAAGCCCATTTTGCTGCATTCAAACAGCCGCTTTTCCACCTGACCTACAGCGCGCACCTCGCCCGTCAGGCCCACCTCGCCCACAGCCACCGCGTCGCTGATCGCCTTGTCCCGGAAGCTGGAAACGATGCTGGCCGCCATCGCGAGGTCCGCCGCAGGCTGCATCAGCCGGATGCCGCCCGCCACATTGAGATACACGTCCTGATTATACAGCTTGAGTCCCATTCGTTTTTCCAGCACAGCCACCATCAGCGCCATGCGGTTGTAGTCCAGACCCGCCGCCATGCGGCGCGGCATCTGGAATGACGTGGGGCATACCAGGGCCTGAATCTCCAGCAGCACCGGCCGCGTGCCCTCGATGGCGGGGTACACGCACGAGCCGGAAGCCTCTCTCGCGCGCTCGCCCAGCAGCAACCCGGAGGGGTTTTCCACCTCGTGCATACCGTCGTCGCGCATGTCGAACACGCCGATCTCGTTGGTGGAGCCAAAGCGGTTTTTCACCGCGCGCAGTATGCGGAACGTACCCTGCCGCTCGCCCTCAAAATAGAGCACCGTGTCCACCATGTGCTCCACAACGCGCGGCCCGGCGATCGCGCCCTCCTTGGTCACATGGCCGATAATGAACACCGCCGCGCCGCTCGTTTTCGCCTCACGGGTCAGCTGCGCGGCGCACTCCTTGATCTGGGAAACGCTGCCCGCCGCGGGGCCCAGCCGGGAGGAATACATCGTCTGTATGGAATCCACCACCACAAAGTCCGGCGAAGCCTCGCGCATGCGCGCAATGCAGCTGTGAATCTCCGTTTCGGCCAAAAGCATTATATCGCTGTGGATGCCCAGCCGTCCCGCGCGCAGCCGCACCTGCCGCAGCGATTCCTCGCCGGAGATGTACAGCACCTTTTTACCCATGCGCGCCACCGCGTCGGCCACCTGCAAAAACAGCGTAGACTTGCCGATACCCGGCTCGCCGCCTGCCAGCACTACTGAACCCTCTACGACGCCCGTGCCCAGAACGCGGTCCAGCTCCGAAAATCCGGTGGACCACCGCGCATTGTCCTCCAGCGACACGTCGCACAGGCGCACGGGCTTCTCGCCGGAAACTGCCGGCACAGAGCCGGACGGCCCGACCGTCTCCTCCTCCAGCGTGTTCCACGACCGGCACGTGGGGCACTGCCCCAGCCATTTCGCGCAGGTATAACCGCATTCGCGGCACACGAACTCCGTCTTCCCTTTAGCCATGATGCCCCCTGTACGATATATTAATTCCATTATATAGCTGAAGTTGTCCTGCCCGCAACCCGCAAGGAAAAAAACGGGCATAAACAGGCCCCAAGGGTCCGCCCCCGGGGCCTGTTATTCCGCAAATTCTGGTTATTGGCAAACCGATTATTATAGCGACAGATCGATATGATGGACGCCCACACTGCTGCTGCCCCTAAGATAGGCGGAGCTGCCTCTGGTGTCATACGTCTCAGGCATATCCTGGGCTGGGTACGGCGTGTCCACTTCCTGCAGGTAAATCGCGCCGATGCCGACATCCGCTAGCCTGACCAGCGTCTTGTCGCCTTTCTCCGACATCGGCAATATCGAAAGCTGGCCGCATACGTTATCCGCCTCGCTGAGCCAGCCGCCATGATCCAGGTCATAGGCGCGCAGCTTAGTAAAGCTGACGCCGGAATCCGTCTTGTCCATGCTCAATGACGGCTCTTGGCGCTCCATCATCACTGCATACGCATCCGCCTTTGCTGCGCCGTCCCACTGCGACTCCAGGCCGCTTTGTTCATAGTAGGCGCGCGACATGCTGAACTCCAGCGAAAACGCCAGCGTCCGACCGGAGGCGGTGGTGACGGTTCCGCCCGAGTTAAACTGGATGCTGTCCTGCTCCGCTACGACTTCCTGATATTCATAGATCAATCCCCAGCTGTCCCGCTCCTGCACCGGGCTCATCGCTTCCTGCCCGTACGCATCCGTCTCCGAGCGTTTCACCTGCAGCTTGACGCGCTTGCCCAGCATCTGGTATACGAGCACTTCAATAAGCCTGAGGTTGGTCTCAACCTTGACATCCTGACCGGCATGATCGCTGCCGGCCTTGGCATCTTCCGTTTTCAACGCCGAATACCCCTGACTCCACTGGTCTATCTCCAGATGGAAGGAGGGGTCTTCCGATACCGGCTGTGAGCCGCGTTGAGCATCAGCCGTCCAGGCTGGCTTCTGTTTCAGCGTATCCCTGCTCTTCTCCAGCCTGTGCACATTGCTCGGCTGCATGCCGTAATTCTGTATTCTCATAACCTGTGCCTCCGTAGCCCGGCCTATGCTGCCTCCATGCCGCATAAAAAGACACTTATGCCTTTCATAATTTCTTATCGGTGTTTTTTAGAGCAACTTGAGAGCATAAATAAAAAAGCCGCGTTTTTATTTCGCGGCTCCTTTGATTCGCACGGCTATTCGATATGGATACGGCCCGATTCACGCTTCTTTTTGGGCAGTGTGACAAGCAGCACCCCGTTTTCCAGCTTCGCCGATATGGTGGAGCCGTCAATGTTTTTCAAGATAAAGCCCCGCTTCATCTCCCCGTAAAGGCGCTCGCGCATCACATAACCGCTGGCATTTTCCAGCTCTCTGCCCTTCACCGCAATAGTCAGCACATCGCCTTCGCAAATCAGCTCGATATCCTCTTTTTTGACACCCGGCATCTCTATTTCCAGCAGGTAGGCGTCGTCCGTCTCCCGGATATCCGTCCGCAGCATCGGTACTCCCCAAATGCCCAATCCCGCGCCAGGCAGCACTCTTTTTACCGTATATGGAATGATGGTCATCGCCTCTCCCCCCTCGTAATACTTTATATCCATTACTCACCAACATTATACACTAAGGTCAAAGATAGTCAAAGTAATAAACGGTGATTTGTCCGTATCTTTTCCCATATATGTGAATGATGCCGGTTCTCATCGATTTATATTTAAGGACACACTGATCAATAAGGCTTTTGCGTTCCCGATATGCAAAACATGGGGATAAAACCCCAATTATCGAGAATATTTATGCCTTATCACCGCCCTTTTTCGGGTGTT
>JBMNOT010000046.1:0-11879 GCA_050943225.1 Christensenellales bacterium
GCTACTATTTTGTGGGCTGGTCCGGTACGGAAACATCCAGCGATAGGATGATAACAGTTTCAAGATGGGGTGAGGATGTTACCGCGACCTTCCAGGAGTATTCGGTACTGACCACAAACGTCAATGGTAGCGGTACCGTTTCTCCGAATAACGGTTCCAAATATAAATATGGGACGAATGTATCGCTGAAAGCCACACCGGCAGATGGATGGATATTTACCGGGTGGGAGGGGGATGCCTCGGGAACAGACACCTCCACCTCGATTGTCATGAACGGCCACAAGTCTGTGACGGCGAAATTCGATTTCACCGGTTACACGGTGACACTCGACCTGGGCGGGTGCGGTACGTTCGATGCCAACGGGTCAAACACCATCACGCTGACAGGCGTGCAGCCCGGCACGCTGGAGGTACCCGAGTATACGTTAAAAGACGGATATCGCTTTACCGGCTGGGATGGGTCGCTGAACATTACCCGCAGCATCACGCTGAAAGCCAAGTATGATGTTCAGGTGACGTTCGTCGGCAACGAGCAAATCACAATTACAGGAACTAATCCGGTATGGGTGAGCAGCGGATCCTCGGTGACTCCGCCTGCGTATACCGTGGCTGAGGGTTACCGTTTCGACGGCTGGGACCGCAGCCTCTCGAACATCACTGCTCCGGTGACCATCACGGCCAAACCGGCGGTCCGGCAGTACAGGATCACGCTGGGCGTCACAGGTGAAGGGTATTTCCTGAACAGGAATGCCATAGAGGGCGTTTGGGACGTCGGCGAGAAACTTTTGTTGAAAAAAGCGGTGCCGTTGCCTGACTTGGGCTGGGTACAAACCGGCTGGATGAACGGCAATACCGGCGAGAAGCTGCCCCTCAACGCCACCATCACGGTGACGGAGGACTGCACGTATTACGCGGTATTTGAATCGCTGGATTCGCGGTATGTCAACGCCTATGCTATGGCCAACGGCAAGCTGGGCAAGAACATCAACGGTACGTATAAGCAGGGTACGAAGATCAACTTAAACAATGCCCAGCCCACGGCCACCACGCCGGGTTACGAGTTCAAATATTGGGAAGAGTACATCGATTCCACAAAGAGCTGGGTGAAAGTGCCCCTGACGAACGGGCAGCCCATCATCACGGTGGGCGTGGTCAACGAATACCGCGCGGTGTTCGGCCTGATCGACTACACGATAACGTTCGACGTGGGCGCGCATGGCAGCACGAGCGACCCCACCACCTTTACAGTGCATTATGGCGATGATTTCCCGGATCCGCCCAATATTACCCCGAACGAAGGATGGGTATTTCCGGGCTGGCCGGAGATGCCCGAGAAGGTGACGGGCAGCGCGACCTATGTCGCGGAGTATGTGCGCGAATCGTTTGACGTCGTCTTCAAGAACTACGACGGCACGGTGTTATCCTCCCAGAAAGTGAACTATAACGACTATGCGACGGCTCCGGCCACTCCATCCCGCGGCTCCGGCTACCATTTCATAGGCTGGAGCAGCGACGGCGGCGCAACGGTGAAAAGCTCTGAGGAAGTGAACGGGACTCTCGTGAAGGCTGACATCACGTATGTGGCCTGTTATGAATACCGCTTCAAAGTGACGGCGGATTCGAGGATGAAGGACGGCGGCGGAGGCATCAGGGTGACGTACAACGGCGTATCGGTGGTGCTGGCTCCGGGTGCGTCGCATACCTTTACGGAGGTGAAAGGCGAGGACACCGTCTGGCTGCAGGGCGAGCCGGACGAAGGATACCGATTCCTGAGATGGAACAATCCAGCCAACAGCGGCTATGTCGATGACAACGGCAAGAGGCCGGAAAACATCTATGAGAAGGTAACCTTCAAGCCGTATGCGCTGTTTGAGGCGATATCGTATCCCATCAATTATGTGCTGAACGGCGGCACGAACAACCCCGCCAACCCCGATACTTACACGATAGAGGATGAAGTGACGCTGCTTGCGCCGACGCGGACGGGCTATAACTTTGACGGCTGGTCCAACGGCGGCAAGATAGAAAAAGGCTCTATCGGCGAGAAGGAGTTCAGCGCAGCATGGACGCCCATCAGCTATACCGTGCGATATGACAGCAACGGCGGCGCCGGCGCTACGGCGGACAGTACCCATGTGTTTGACGCTTCGGGTACGCTGACTGCCAACGGCTTCACCAGAGAGGGGCATACGTTCGCGGGCTGGGCGACCACTCCGGACGGCCCTGTGGTTTACGAGGATGGCGCGAGCGTCATGAACCTCACAAGCATTGACGGCGCGATCGTGACGCTGTATGCGAAGTGGAATATCAATACATATACCGTCCGGTTCTTCGACCATACCGGAACGGTGCAGATCGGCGAGACGCAGATCGTCAACTGGGGCGGCGCGGCGGTGCCTGAAACGCCCCCGGCTCGGACGGGACGTACGTTCACCGGATGGACGCTGACGGGCGACGACGACACCGTGGAGACCAGCCTTACCAATGTGCGCGAGAACATTGACGCGGTGGCGACCTATGCGCTCAACAGATTCACGGTGACGTTTGTGAACTACGACGGCAGCGTGCTTGGCACGGACCGCGTACCGTACGGCGGTGCGGCTACGGCGCCTGAAGTGCCCGGGCGTGAGGGTCACACCTTCACCGGCTGGGATACCCCGTTCGACAACGTGACGGATGATATTACAGTGACGGCGCTGTACCGGATCAACACCTATACGGTGAGGTTCGTGAACTATGACGGCACGGTGCTCAGCACGCAGACGGTGGAATGGAACACGGCTGCGACGGCGCCCGAAGTGCCCGAGCGTGAAGACTTTACCTTCACCGGCTGGGATGCGGACTTCTCCGCGGTGACGGAGGATATGACGGTGACTGCGCAGTTCGCGCCCATCGAGACGGTGGAAAACGAGCCGGTGCCTGGCACGGGCGACGACAGCGTGGCGACGCTGGAGGACGAGCCTGTGCCTCAGCAGGGCCCCGCGGCATTCCCGTGGTGGTGGATCGTGATCGGCGTGGGCGCGGCGCTGCTGCTGTTCCTGCTGATATTCTTCCTCGTGAAGCGGCGCAAGGACGAGCAGACAGCCTGATGAGGCGCTGAAAGGTTGGTATAAGCGACTGGAGCGGGCCGGTTTGTAACCGGCCCGTTTAGTTTGGCGAAAAACCTGCGGTTTCCCGCCAGTTTACCGATTTAATGCGGTTCCTCGTACCTCGAATTTATGCGGTTCCTCGTACCTCGAAACCGCATAAAATTACTGGGGTCCGCAAAAAGACGCAGGCTTTTTGCGGTGGTTCAAAGGTGTGGGCTGCGCGGGCAAAGCCCGTCTTGCCCACGAAATTACATTCGGAATTTTCTTACAGCCTGTCGGGTCGGTATTAACCGGCCCGTTTTTTTTACCAATGGTTTGCTGCCGCCGTTTTCAAATAGCTTCCCATGTGCTGGCAGGCGGAAGGATTGGATTTGCCAGCCGTACAAGCGACTTGCAACGTATCCACCAATACCGCGCCGTGTTGCAAAACGCAGGCGCGTCCGTTATAATGGAAAAAACAGCACATTAACCGGAGGAGCGGATGAATACGAGAAAAATGGCTGCTCTGCTGACGGCGGCCATGTTGTGTATACTGCTGCTGGGGTGCTGCGCGGAGCCCGCGGCGAACAGCAGCGCGCAGCCGGAAGGAACGGTGTCCGTCACGCCCGCGCCCACGCCTACGCCCAAGGAAGGCTTAGAGGCGGTTTTCGACAAGGCGGAGATCAGCATCGCGCTGGTGAGCAACGGAGATGAGGCGGATTCCTCGCTGTTTTTCGAGGCGGCCACGCGCGAAGCGGAGGGCATGGGGCTGGCGGTGACTGCCAACGCCGCAGGCGGCGATTTTGACGCGGCAGTCAGAAAGGCGGCGGAATCCGCGGATATGCTGGTGGCCTTCATGCCCGAGGAGGGCGATGCGTCCGTGCTGTCGGGGCTCGGCATACCGGCAGCCGTGTTCACAGTGGGCGGCGGCAGTGCGCCGCAGGGGATATCGCATATCAGCTATGACCCCGCAAAAGAGCTGGACAAGGCGTTTAACGCGGCGCTCGCATATCCGCCGCACGATGCGCCGGTGAGGCTGATACTGATGTTTGAAAGCGAGGATTCGGCCGCCCACGTGGCGTATCAGGCGCTGTACGACCAGGGGATGATTTTCCCCAAGGAGAAGTATGTCGCCGCGGACAGCGAGAGCAGCGTCGGCGACTGGCTGACCGGCAAGCTGGAGGACTACGTGGAAGGCATGCTGGACGCGGTGTTCACGGAGAACCCGGCGCTGGCGGCCGCTGCGGGCGACGCGCTGGCAGCGCTTTCGCGTACCGACATGGAAGTGTTCTGCCCCGGCATCACGCCGGATATCGTGTCCCGGATGCAGGAAAGCCCTGACGTGTTCGCCCAGGCTATCGGGCGCAACGACGCCCTGGCCGGCATGCTGTGCGTGCGCGCGGCGTTGGGTATGCTGAAGGGCGGCGAAGCCGTAACGCAAGCATACGAGCCGATGGTCGTGGACGCGGTGAATATCGGCGCGGATGCCGTGGCCTCTTTGGAGGCGATGGATCTCGAAGCGGCGGCGCTGTTTAACGAGAGATGGATGGACGAACTGCGGGCGTATTACAGCGCGAAATAAAGATTTTACGGGCTGCCGGGCAAGGCGGCGGCTTTGGTTGTTATGATGGCAGGGAAAGTGCTCCCTGCCTTTGGTTTGGATTTAGCTTCTCCCAGCTGGGCGGGAGCCGGGCAGCCCCGAAAGGCGCGCAAAATCCATGCGAATGGCATAAATAAAGCTGGTTTGGCAATGCTGCAGGGTGTTATAATCATAGGCGAGTGCTGGAAATAAGGAGTGCATTATGAAGAGCAAAAAAGCGCATTACAACGTGGCTATTGTGGGCGGCGGAATCGGCGGGCTGATGGCGGCGCACCGCCTGTCCTCGGCGCACCCGTCCCTGAGTATCGTGCTTATTGAGAAGGGCGCGCCGCTGGAGCAGCGTGGCTGCCCCATGATCACCCAGAAAAAAAAGGTGTGCGTAAACTGCACTCACTGTGCCATCATGCAAGGCATGGCGGGCGCAGGCGCGTTCAGCGACGGCAAATACATCATCTCCACCGAATACGGCGGCTGGCTGACCGATTATCTTCCCGCCGCCACGGTGCTGGACTATATAGAGCAGGCGGATGCGCTGCTGGTGAGCTACGGCGCCACCACTGAGCGCTATCTGCCGGATAACGAGCTGAAAAAGCTGTGCATTCAGCACGACCTGCACATGCAGCAGGCGAGTTTGAAACACCTGGGCACCGACGCCAACTTTGAGACGATGCGGCGCATGGTGGCAGATATCGGGCAGCGCGTGGAGATATTGACGCGCACCGAGGTGAAGGATGTGGACAAGCATACCCACCTCGTCACCACAACGGACGGCGAGCTGACGGCGGACGTGATCATATTCGCGGTGGGCCGCGTGGGCAGCCGTGCGTTTTCCCAGTGGTGCCGCAAAAACGGCGTGGAGATGACCAACAACCAGGTGGATATCGGCGTGCGCGTGGAACTGCCCGCGATCGTGTGGGAGCACTTCTCGCAGCGCATCTATGAGCCGAAAATCTGGTACCGCAGCCACCGCTACGGCGATATCACGCGGATGTTCTGTTTCAACGAGCGCGGCAGCGTGGTGATGGAGAATACCGACGGCGTGCTGACCGTGAACGGCCATTCGTATAAGGGCGAGGATAAGAAGACTGAAAACTCCAACTTCGCCCTGCTGTCCACCATACGGTTCACGCAGCCTTTCCGCGATCCCATCGAGTACGCGCGGTATGTGGCGGCGCTCGGCAACCTGATCAGCGGCGGCAGCGTGCTGGTGCAGCGCCTGGGCGATCTGGAGGCGGGGCGGCGTACCGACGCGGCCCGTCTGCGCCAGTCTACGACTGTGCCCACGCTGGACGTGGTGCCGGGAGACCTCAGCCTGTGCATGCCCAAACGGCAGCTGGACAACATCATCGAAACGCTGCATGCGCTGGACCGCGTGGCGCCCGGCACGGCCAACCACGATACGCTGCTGTACGGCATCGAGTGCAAATACTACTCCGCGCGTCCGGCCGTCGAGGATTTCGAGCTGGTGGGCTGCAAGGATATCTACGCGGTGGGCGACGGCGCGGGTTTTACGCGGTCGCTGTCGCATGCGGCGGCGCACGGCCTGTACGTGGCTGACCGCATCCTGCAGAAAAAAGGCTGACAGGCTTACTAATGGGCGCAGCCTTTCGGACCTGGCTTATGTGAGTTTCCCTATTACGGATTGTCATTTAATAAGTCTTGGCGGTGAGTGTGCCGCTGCGGAAAGTGGAGGGTAGAAGATGATAGAGATCAGCAATGTGACCAAAACATACGGCGGGCGTATCAAAGCGGTGGACAATATCACCTTCACGGTGGAGCCCGGCTGCATATACGGCTTTCTGGGACCGAACGGCGCGGGCAAGACCACGACAATCAAGCTGATCGCCGGCATCATCAGGCCCGACAGCGGCGCAATTCGTGTGTGCGGGCACGATACTGTGCGCGAGGCGCTGGCCGCCAAGAAGAGCATCGGCTTTGTGCCGGACGACCCCAACGCGTTCCTGCACCTGAAAGGCCTGGAATACCTGAAGTTTATGGGGGATATCTACGAGGTGGACGCAAGGAAGCGCCGGGAGATCATCGGCAGCCTGGCGGAGCGCTTCGATATGGCCAAGGCGCTGGGCGACAAGATACAGAGCTATTCGCACGGCATGCGCCAGAAGATCGTCATCATGGGCGCGCTGATGCACCAGCCGCGCGTATGGCTGCTGGACGAGCCCATGACCGGGCTGGACCCCAAATCCGCATTTGAATTAAAGTCCATGATGCGCGAGCATGCCGACGCGGGCAACACGGTGTTTTTCTCGACCCACGTGCTGGAAGTGGCGGAAAAGCTGTGCGACAGCGTGGCGGTGATTGGCGCGGGCCGGCTGCTGTACAGTGGCAGCATGGAAGGGCTCAAAGCGCACCGCGGCGAGTCTTTGGAAAAGCTGTTCCTGGAGATGACGGAAAATGCGTAAGGTATTCATACTGGCGAAAACGCTGCTGAAAAGCAGCGGCGCAGCAGCGGCGAATCAAAAGCAGGGGCGCCGGTGGTGGGTGCCGCTGGTGCTGGGCTTTGCTTTTCTTTCGATGGGGTTTTCCATCGGCATGATGGCCATGGAAGTTTATGACGCGCTGGTTCCCTTCGGTGCGCAGGGGGTGATCATGCCTCTTGCGATGGGAGCGACCTGTGGTGTGATATTCATATTCGGCGTTTTCTACACGGTATCGGTGATGTACCACGCGGACGACGTGCCGCTGCTGCTGGCGCTGCCGCTGAGACCGTGGCAGATACTGGGCGCCAAATTCCTGACTCTGGTCGTATATGAGTACATATTTGAAGCGTTTATACTGCTGCCGGTGCTGGTGGTGTTCGGCATCAAAAGCGGCGCGGGCGCGGCGTACGTACTCTATTCGGCCATACTGTTTGCGATACTGCCGGTTATCGCCCTGTCCATGGCGGCGGTGCTGGTGATGGTGGTGATGCGTTTCACAAGCTTCGGCAAGAACAAGCAGGCATTTAAGTTTGTGGGCAGCATCATCGCGTTGGTGCTGGCGCTGGGGCTGAACATAGTGCTGCAGAACACCGCGGGCCGGATGACGCCGGAGCAGCTGGCGGCGCTGGCGGACGGTTCGTCGCTGGTTTCGGTGGTGGAGCGCATGTTCCCCGGTCTGCCGTTTGCATCGCAGGCGCTCATCGGTAGCAATGCGCTGCCCGGGCTATGGAACCTGCTGCTGTTTGTGTTGTGTAGCGCGGCGGCGCTTGCCGTATTTCTGGGGCTGGGGCAAGTGCTGTATTTCAAGGGGCTTGCGGGCGTCACCGAGGCGGCTGGCAAGCGGCGGCTGCTGTTCGCTGAGGAGCTGGACAAGCGCACCGCAGGCACTTCGGCCACGCGCTCGTATATCGGCAAGGAATTGAAGATGCTGACGCGATCGCCCATCGCGTTCATGAACTGCGTGCTGATGAACCTCATCTGGCCGGTGCTGGTGCTGATCATGCTGTTCACTCAGGACAGCTCGTTTGCCGAAGTCAGAAACGCTGTTGCAGGCATGGACGCGGGCACCGCGGTGGCGGTGCTGACGGGGGTGGTTGCTTTTGTGTCGTGCGCCAACGCAGTAACCAGCACGGCGGTGTCGCGCGAGGGCAAGCAGCTGTATTTCATGAAATACATACCGATGCCCGTCAGGAAGCAGCTGATGGCCAAGGCGTATACCGGCATGCTGCTGTCGGCTATGGGTATCGTACTGCTTATCGTGCTGGCCCTGATCATGGGGGTGGGCGTGCTGGCGGTGCTGCCCGCTTTGGTGCTGAGCCTGCTGGCGGCGGCAGCCGGTTCGCTGGTGGGGATGCTGATCGACGCGTCGCGGCCCAAGCTGGACTGGATTAATGAGCAACAGGCCATCAAGCAGAATGTCAACGTGCTGCTGCACATGCTGGTAGGGGTGCTGATCGGAGCTGCGGTCATCGTGCCCGTTATACTGCTGCGCATGAGCCTTGCGGGCGCGGCGGCGTATATCGCTGTGCTTTTGGGGCTGCTGACTCTGGTTTTCCTGCGCGGCATGCGCGGCGCGGCATCGCGCATCGAGGCCATGGATGCATAAATAATATTGATTGTACCGATAAGCCGGGTGCAGTATAATAGTGGTAACCAAACTATAAGGAGTAAAAATTATGATTATTGGGATTATCATCGGCGCAGTCGTGCTGATACTGATCATCTGGTTTATCGCTTCATATAACGGTTTTGTGCGGCTGAAAAACAGCATTGAGGAAGCGTTCTCGACGATGGACGTGTACCTCAAGAAGAGGTATGACCTGATTCCCAACCTGGTGGAGACGGTAAAAGGTTACGCCAGTCACGAGAAGGAGACGCTGGAGCGCGTGATCGCTGCGCGCAACATGGCGGCTTCGGCCACCACGCTGGAAGGCCGCGTGGAGGGTGAAAACGCGCTTCAGGGCACGCTGAAAAGCCTGTTCGCCATCGCGGAGGCATATCCGGACCTGAAGGCAAACGCGAACTTTATGGAGCTGCAGGGCGAGCTACGGCGCATCGAGGACGAGATTGCGAACTCCAGAAAGTACTACAACGCCGTGGTCAAGACGTACAACACCAAACGCGAGGTGTTCCCCAGCTCCATCGTGGCGGGCATGTTCAATTTCGAGAAGAAGCCGCTGTTTGAGGTGGGCTCCGAAGCGGAGCGCGAAAACGTGAGAGTGCAGTTCTGACATTTGAACAGTGAGGCGACGCATCGGTGATGATGCGCCGCTTTCTGCGCAGCGGCGCAGAAGGAGAGAAAGCATGAAGAAGATAGTAGCGGCTGTATTGATGCTGCTGGCGCTGCTGGGCGTGCTGCTCTGCTTCCCGGCGGCAGCCAGGGCCGATGAGGCTTACGTCATCACCAGCGACGACGTGCACATCAGGGTGGCGGAAAACAATGTAATCTATGTGACCGAAACGCTGACGCTCAACTTTTTGGAGCCCCGGCGCGGTTTCTATTATTACGTGATGGACAGGGGAACGGCGTGGCGCGAATACGGCGGGAAAACCTATTCAACCAGGTTCAACTACCGGGTATCGGATTTCAACGTACAGGGATATGAATTTTCGCTGTCCCGGGAAGACGACGGTGAGAGAAGTTTTTTGGTGGCGCGGATTGGCAGCGAAGACAGGCTGGTGTCCGGCGAGCGGACGTATGTGATCACTTATACGTGTAACCTGGGCCACAACGGAGAGGACGCGTTTGACGAGTTTTACCGCAACGTGATTATGTGCAGTTACGGCAATACCATAGAAAACGCGAGTTTTACCATCGAGATGCCCAAGGACTTTGACGCGTCGAACGTATATTGCTATCTGGGAGAGTACGAATCTGGCTCGCCCGACGGCGTGGAATGGAGCAAGCGGGGCAACACCATCACCGGGCGCACCACGCGGCCCATTAAAGGAGGAGAATTCCTGACTGTGCAGATATGGCTGCCGGAAGGCTACTTCGTGGGCGTGGTGGACCCGGAGGCGGTATGGCGTGTCGTTTCCTATGTGGTCAGCGGCGCGTGCGTGCTGCTGGCGCTGATACTGTGGCTGACGCTGGGCCGCGACAGCGAGGTATACCCCACGGTGGAGTTCTACCCGCCCGAGGGCATGACGCCCGCGGAGGCCGGCTATATCATCGACGGCTGCGTGGACAACAAAGACGTGGTGTCGCTGATCCTCTACTGGGCGGATAAGGGCTATCTGGATATCGTGCAGGAGGATAAAAATAAGTTCAGCTTTGTCAAAAAGCGCGAGCCGGAAGGCATGAAGGGCTACGAGAAGGCGATGTTTAACAAGCTGTTCAGCCTGGGCGACACCGTTACTTTGGACTCGCTGAAATACTCCTTCTACACCACAATGGAAGCGACCAGGGCGGCGGTGGCCAACTACTTTGAGGGGTCAAGCGAACGGCGCGTGTTTACCAAAGCGTCCAAGACGGCGCGCGGCTGGATGAGCGTTGTTACCATACTGCCCATCGTCGTGAGCGTGTTTAGTGCCCAATATGTGAATTTTGGGCTGGTTCCGGCGCTTATTTTGGCGGGTGTTGCCGCAGCGCTGATCGCCATACCTGTGTTTATGCTGGTAAGGCTGCTGGAGAAATGGCGCTCCACCAAGCCGGGCAGCAGAACGGGCAGGCTGATTGCGTCGGTTGTGCTGCTGGCGGTAGCGGTTATACTGTATATCGTGCTCATGCCGGAGAAGATATCGGCGCTGGTATCGGCGGCGGCCACTCTGGTGCTGCTGGGGCTGACCGCGGTCATGCGCAAACGCACGGAGAAGGGTAACAGCTGGTACGGCCGGCTGCTGGGCTTTAAGAATTTTATCGACAAGGCGGAAAAGGACCGGATACTTGTGCTGGTGGAGCAGAACCCGTCCTATTTCTACAACGTACTGCCCTATGCCTACGTGCTGGGCGTGACGGACAAGTGGGCGAAGAATTTCGAGCATATTGGCATCCAGCCGCCAAGGTGGTATCATGGCTATTACGGCTCACCGGCGTTCAATACGATCGTGTTCACCTCGCTGATGACGCGGCACATGAACGGCTTCCAATCGGCGATGACCGCAAGGCCGCAATCCAGGTCAGGCGGTTTTGGCGGTGGCGGCGGATACAGCGGCGGCGGTTTTGGCGGCGGCGGCGGTTTCGCGGGCGGCGGTTTCGGCGGCGGCGGCGCGGGGCGCAGCTGGTGAAGTGACTATCGTAACAGGCCGTTTGGAAAAAATACTGACATGGAGGCAACTATGGACATTAGCAAAGAAAAAGCGCTGTCTGCAATCGAAAGCGGCGATACGTATCTCGGGATTGAACTGGGTTCCACGCGCATCAAGGCTGTACTGATTGACAGCAACCACCGCCCTCTTGCCGCGGGCGGGCATACCTGGGAGAATCGGCTGGAGAACGGCATATGGACATATACGCTGGATGACATCTGGACGGGTTTGCGCGAATGCTACGCCAGCCTGGCCGAAAATGTGCGCAGCCAGTACGGCGTGCCTTTAAAAACGGTGGGTGCGTTCGGCATCTCGGCCATGATGCACGGATACATGGCGTTTGACGAAGAGGGTACGCTGCTGGCGCCGTTCCGTACCTGGCGCAATACCATCACGGGAGAGGCGGCGGAGCAGCTGACGGCGCTGTTTGGGTTCAATATTCCGCAGCGCTGGAGCATTGCGCACCTGTATCAGGCCATGCTGAACGGCGAGCAGCACGTATCCCGTATCTGTTACCTCACCACG
>JBMNOT010000047.1:0-11871 GCA_050943225.1 Christensenellales bacterium
GGAGACTTCCGCCACGATGCGAAGCATTCTGGAAAGCGTGGTTACCGACGGCAGCGGCAGAAACTGCTACATTCCCGGCTACCGCATCGGCGGCAAAACGGGCACCGCTCAGAAATACGACGAGAACCACCAGGTGATGAAGGGCAAGCACATCGCGTCGTTCATCGCGTTCGCGCCGGCGGACGACCCGAAAGTGGCGATACTGTTTATCGTTGACGAGCCCAACGTCGCGGTGGATTTCGGCAGCGTGGTGGCCGCGCCGTACGTGAGGCAGGTGCTGGAGGAGACGCTGCAGTATCTGGGCGTACCGAAGGACTACGGCGAAGCGGGAGAGCCGGTGCAGGTGGTGGTGCCCGACGTGTACGGCAAGACGGACGCCGAGGCCATCGCCGCGCTGAAAGACACGGGGCTTGATTACCTTGCCAACGGCACGGGCACGGTGCAAAAACAGACGCCTGCGCCCGGCGTTTCGGTGGTGAAGGGCACGACAGTGCTGCTGGATATGACGACGCCGTACAGCGAGGACGACCTTTCCGGCTATGTGACAGTGCCGGACCTCTCGGGGAAAACGGTGATGGAGGCTGCCCAGATACTGGACGAATACGGCCTTGAGCTGGAGATTTCCAGCAGCGGCGGCACAGCCTCGTATCAGAGCCCTGCCGCCGGAGAAATGGTGCCGGCGGGCAGCAAGGTAAAGGTGGAGTTCACCGGCGGCTAGCCTGTAGTCAATCCACACAGCGCAAATTTCGCGTTACAATCCTTAAGCTTTGTGATATAATCCTCAAAGAAATTGCGGGATATCCCGTTTTTAGATTGCGGCTGTGCGTTGGTCCGCATGAGCCTGCGCGGGAAATCGAGGAGGCATTTGGTTGAAATTAGCAGATTTATTGAGCGAGGGCATGGAGCTTCTGGGCGACGGCCAGACGGAAATCGAGAGCGTGGCGTATGATTCTCGGAAGGTGAAGCCCGGCGCGCTCTTTTTCTGCATCAGCGGCTTTAAGGCGGACGGCCATAACTACGCCCGGGCGGCAGTGGACGCCGGCGCGGTGGCGCTGGTGGTGACGCGCAGGCTGGATATTCCGGTGCCCCAGGTGCTGGTGGACGACGACCGGCGCGCGATGGCGCTCATTTCCCGCGAGTTTTACGGGCGGCCTGACGAGAAGCTCCGCATGGTGGGCATCACGGGCACCAACGGCAAGACCACCACGACGTACATGATCAAATCGGTGCTGGAGAGCGCGGGTAAAAAGACCGGCCTTATCGGCACCATCGTCAATATGATTGGGCACCAGACGCTGCCCACCGACAGGACCACGCCGGAATCGCCCGACCTTTTTGCGCTGCTTCGGCGCATGGCGGACGAAGGCTGCGAGGCCGTGGTGATGGAGGTGTCGTCCCATTCGCTGGAGCTGCGCCGCGTGGAAGGCATCACGTTCGACGTGGCGGTGTTTACCAACCTGACGCAGGACCATATAGATTTTCACGTCACGTTCGAGAACTACCTTAGAGCCAAGAAGAAGCTGTTCTGCCACGCCAAAAGCGCGGCCGTCAACGTGGACGACGCGTCGGCGGGGCGCATTATGGAAGGTATCGAGGGCATAGAATGGCTCACTTACGGCATCAAGGAGGAGGCGGACGTGTACGCGCGCAACATCGAGATTACGCCGCGCGGCGTGACGTACGACCTGTGCACCCGCCAGGGGATGCTGCCGCTGAGCCTGAAAATCCCCGGCATATTCAGCGTTTACAACTCGCTGTCCGCTGCCAGCGCGTGCATACTGCTGGGCGTGGGGCCGGAGGTTATCAAGACGGGGCTGGAGGCGATGCCCAGCGTGGCGGGCCGCTTTGAGGTGCTGGATACCAGCAACCGGCCTTTTACCATCATACTGGACTACGCGCACACGCCGGACAGCCTGGAGAATACGCTGCTGACGGTGCGCGAGTTCGCGCGCGCCCGCGTGATTACGGTGTTTGGCTGCGGCGGCGACCGCGACAAGGGCAAACGGCCCATCATGGGCGAGATCGCCGGAAAGCTCTCCTCTTATGTGGTGATCACGTCGGACAACCCGCGCACGGAAGACCCGATGAAGATCATCGGGGAGATCGAGGCGGGCATCAAAAAAACGGACTGCGAATACGTCTGCATCGAAAACCGGCGCGAGGCCATACGCTACGCCATCCACAACGCCCAGTCCGACGACATCATCGTGCTGGCGGGCAAGGGTCATGAGACGTACCAGGAGATTAACGGCGTCAAATATCCCTTCGACGAGAAAGTGGTTGTGGCCGCGCTGCTGTCGACGGATGAATAAGGAACACGGTTTTGTGTTGGCATACGGGAGATAATACAGCAATGGATATCATTATCTATGCGGTGCTGGCGTCGTTTTTCATTGCGCTGGCGGCGGGCTATGTGGGCGTGCCGCTCTTAAAGCGCTTAAAATTCGGACAGCAGGTGCGCGACGACGGGCCGCGGACGCATCTTTCCAAGGCGGGGACGCCCACCATGGGAGGCGTCATCATACTCGTGGCGCTGACCGCCGCCACTTTGCTTTTTGCGCGGGGCAACTATGAATACGTATGGTTTGCGCTGGCCGCCACGCTGGGATACGGTCTCATCGGCATGATGGACGACCTTATTATCATCATCAAAAAGCGCTCGCTGGGGCTTAAAGCCTATCAGAAAATCATCGGGCAGCTGGGTATCGCTATCATCGTGGCGTTTTTCTCCTATAACTCGCCCATCATCGGCTCCAAGCTTATCGTGCCGTTTGCCGGCGGTCTGGAATGGGACCTGGGCGGCTGGTATGTGCCGTTTACGGCGTTTGTGATGGTGTCGATGGTCAACAGCGTGAACCTCATCGACGGCCTCGATGGCCTGGCGTCCGGCGTGACGATGATCAACAGCGCGGCGTATACCGTGATACTGCTGGGCATGTACCAGCTTTACGTGACGACGGGGCTGGACCTCGCGGCGGCGGGTATTAGCAACGTTATGGTGTTCTCGGCGGCGCTGACTGGCGCGTGCTTGGGGTTTTTGCGCTTCAACACGTATCCCGCCAAGGTGTTCATGGGAGACACTGGCTCGCTGGCACTGGGCGCGGCGCTCGCGGTGATTGCCATCGTGTCACGGTTGCAGCTGCTGCTGGTGATCACGGGCCTTTTGTATGTGCTGACGTCCGTATCGGTGATACTGCAGGTGGGCTCGTACAAGCTGCGCAAAAAGCGCATATTTTGGATGGCGCCCATCCACCATCATTTTGAGCTCAAGGGCGTTCCGGAGACCAAGATCGTCTCTTTCTATATGATGATTACGGTGCTGCTGTGCCTAGTGGCGATATTGTCGGTCAACTGATGGGGGACAAGTACGAGGTAGAAGCATGGATTACAAAGGAAAAAAGGTGATGATCGTCGGGATGGCGAAGAGCGGCATCGCGAGCGCCCGGCTGCTTTTGGATCACGGCGCCCGCGTGGTGCTGTACGACGCCAAGACCGAGGATAAATTTCCGGGCGGGGCGCTCGACGCATTTAAGGGGCGCGCGGAATTCGCACTGGGCGCGGACCCGGGGCCGGTGGCCGAGGCGGCGGATGCGCTGGTGTTAAGCCCGGGGGTCCCCACAAATCTGGATTTTATCATAAAGGCGCAGCGCGACGGAAAAAAAGTGATTGGCGAGATCGAGCTGGGCTTTTTGTTTTCACAGGCGGAGTTCGTCGCCATCACCGGCACCAATGGCAAGACCACGACGACGGCTCTCACGGGGGAAGTTTTCAAAAACGCGGGCTACAGCACGTTTGTGCTGGGCAACATCGGCACGCCCATCGCGGCGGAGGCGGACAGGACGAAAAAGGGCGATATCGTGGTCGCGGAGACGGCGGCTCTGCAGCTGGAAACCATCGAGACGTTCCGGCCGCACGCGTGCACCGTGCTCAACATCACCGAAGACCATCTCAACCGCTACGGCACGATGGAAAACTACATCGCGGCCAAGGCGCGCATATTTGAGAACCAGAAGGAAGACGACTTCTGCGTGCTCAACCACGACAACGCCATTACCCGGGCGATGGCAAAACAGCCGCGCTCCAGGATAATTTGGTTTTCGCGGCAAGTTAAGCTGGACTCCGGCGTATTTATAGAAGAAGGGAATATCGTGAGTGCTGAGGACGACGGGAAACATATTATCTGCCATGCTGACGAGGTGAAGATACCCGGCGTACACAACCTGGAGAACGCGCTGGCGGCCACGGCGCTGGCCCGGTGCTACAGGATTCCAGAGGACGTGGTCCGCCATACGCTGATGACGTTTCCCGGCGTGGAGCACCGCATCGAATTCGTGCGCGAGCTTGACGGCGTGCGCTACATCAACGACTCCAAGGGCACCAACCCGGACGCCACCGAGAAGGCGGCCGCCGCCATGACACGGCCCACCGTCATCATTATGGGCGGGTATGACAAAAACAGCAGCTTCGAGCAGCTGATTGCGGGCTTTGGCGACAATATCCGCGCGATCGTGGCGATAGGCGATACGCAGAAAAAGATTTTGAGCGACGCCGAGAAGGCCGGCTATAAGAATATCTACACCGCGGGCGGCTTTGAGGAAGCGGTGGTAAAATGCCGCGAGCTGGCTCAGGAAGGCTGGAACGTGCTGCTGTCTCCTGCATGCGCCAGCTACGATATGTTTACCGATTTTGAAGAGAGAGGGCGGGTGTTCAAGAGTATTGTCAACTCATTCCAGGGGGGATAACATGGGCAGGCGCCCGTTTGACTATACGCTGCTTGTCCTGACCATCGTGCTGGTGCTGTTCGGCGTTGTGATGGTGTTTTCCGCCAGCTTTTATGTCGCAGAAAACAGCCCCAACACCAACTACAACGGGTATTATTACTTCTGGAAGCAGGTGAGCGGCGCGGCCATCGGCCTGGTGGCGATGATTGCCGCGATGTTCTTCGACTACAACAAGTTTTTAAAGCTGCGCTATATCATACTGGGCATTGCGCTGGTGCTGATGCTGCTGGTGTTTGTGCCGGGCGTGGGCATAGAGGTTAACGGCTCGCGGCGCTGGGTGAACCTGTATTTCCTCGACCTGCAGTCCGTGGAGGTTTTAAAGTTTGCGATTATCGTGTTCCTGGCGGGCAGCATATCCATTAACCAGGACAGGATGAACACGTTCAGATACGGCATGCTGCCCGGCCTTCTGCTGCTGGCCGTCTCGGCGGTGCTGCTGTACTTCCAGCCCAACTTCAGCGCGGTGGTGACGCTGGCGCTGCTGGTTTTCGTGATGGTGCTGGTGGGAGGCGCGAACCTGCTGCACTTTGCCATTATGGGCGTGCTGGGCATAGGGGGCGGCGCGGTGGCGATGGTGGCGCTGGAATACCGCATCAACCGCATACTGGCGTTTACCGACCCGTGGAAATATTCCGGGGACTTAAGCTACCAGCTGATACAGTCGCTGTATTCCATCGGTTCGGGCGGGCTGTTCGGCCTGGGGCTGGGCAACTCGCGGCAGAAGTTCTTATACCTGCCGTACAGCGAGTCGGACTGCATATTTGCAATCATCGTGGAGGAACTGGGCTACGTCGGCGGCCTGGCAGTGCTGGTTGTATTCGGCCTTTTGATATGGCGCGGCGTCCGCATCGCGCTGCGCGCGCCCAATACCTTCGGCATGATGCTGGCCACCGGCATTACGGCGCTGATTGCGATACAGGTGTTTATCAACATCGGCGTGGTGACGGGCCTTGTGCCGCCCACCGGCGTGGTGCTGCCGTTTATCAGCGCGGGGCGCACGTCGCTCATCATGTTTATGGGCAGCATCGGCGTGCTGCTGAACGTTTCCCGTCAGACCAGGGCCGCCTGATACACATCTCGGCATAGTCCGCATAAAATATGGTAAGGCAAGATTATGCGGGGGTCTGACATGACTAAACTGATTATCAACGGCGGCGCGCGGCTTGAAGGCGAGCTGAAGGTTCAGGGTGCCAAAAATGCCACGCTTCCAATATTGGCCGCAGCATTGCTCACTGAGGAACCCGTGGTTGTCTATAACTGGCCGGCTATTTCGGACGTGTACAACATGCTCTCAATACTGGAGCATATCGGTGCGCAGGTGGAATATGAGAAGGACCGGCTGGTCATCGACACACGGCACGCCCAGCGGTGGGAGATGCCTGACAGATTAGCGAAGGAGATTCGCTCCTCGATATTTATGATGGGGCCCATACTGGCCCGTTTCCGCATGGCTCGGTTTACTTACCCGGGCGGCTGCGAGATAGGGAGCCGTCCTATCGACCTGCACCTCAGGGGTTTAAAAAGCCTCGGCGTCAACGTGATGGAGGCGGGAGGCCATATCTTCTGCGAAGGCCGCCATTTGCGGGGCGGCGATATACATCTGGATTACCCCAGCGTGGGCGCGACGGAAAACCTCATGATGGCGGCGTCGCTGGCGCCCGGGCAGACGGTGATCCACAACGCTGCGCGCGAGCCGGAAATCGTAGAGCTGCAAAAGGTTATCAACCAGATGGGCGGCAAGGTGCGCGGAGCGGGCACCAGTACCATACGCATCGAAGGCCGGGAACGCCTGAATGGCTTCACATACACCTGCATCCCCGACCGGATTGTGGCGGGCACGTTTATGGTGGCCGCTCTGGTGACGCAGGGAAAAATAACGCTGCTCAACGTGATACCGGAGCACCTGTTTGCCATCACGGCCAAGCTGCGGGAGGCGGGAGCGCATATCACGGTATATGAGGACGCGCTGACGGTGGAGGCCACCGGGCGTCCGAAGGAGATGCACTTGATTGAGACAGGCCCGTATCCCGGTTTCCCGACGGATATGCAGGCCCAGATGTGTACGGCCGCGAGCATCGCGCGGGGCACCAGCATCGTGGTGGAGAGCGTGTTTGACAACAGGTTCAAGCATGTGGGCGAGCTGCTGCGCATGGGCGCGAACATCGTCACCAAGAACAACGTGGCGGTGATTAAAGGCGTGGAAAAGCTGCACGGCGCTGAAGTGAGGACAATGGACCTGCGCGGCGGCGCGGCGCTGGTGCTGGCGGGGCTGTACGCCGAGGGCACGACAATTGTGGACCAGGCGCATATCATCGACCGGGGTTACCAGGCGTTTGAGTCGGAGCTCAGGATGCTGGGCGCCGATATCAGGAGGGAGGACTAATATTTTTGGATAAAGGCAAAAGGACGCTGCTAATCATCTCCGCTCTGCTGCTCATCGTCGCGTTGGCCTTCGCGGGCTACATGGTGTTCCGCGTCCGCGAAGTGGTGGTTTTGGGCTGCGCAGCTTACAGCCCCGACGATATCATGGAGATGGCAGAGCTGGAGTTCGGCGAGAGCATCTTTTTGTTGGACAAGCAGGCCGTAACGGATGCGTTGCTGAAGGAGCCGCGCATCCGGCCGGTGGAGGTTAGGATCGAGCTTCCCGACCGGGTGGTGATCACCATCGAAGAGCGGAAGCCCGCCGCGTATATCGAGAAGAACGGCGCGCTGGTGGTCATAGACGAAACCGGCTGGGTGCTGGACGTGTTAAGTAAGCCTACCGGCATGGAGAGGCCGCTACTCATCGGGCTGCAGGCGGACGCGTTTGCGGTGGGTCAGCAGTTAAGCTCCGGCGATCTGTTTCGCGTGGACGTGATGACGCGCGTGCTGCAGGCGGCACAGGAGGCAGGCATCACCCTTGACAGCGTGGACGTGACGCTGGCTGCGGACATCACGCTGGAGACGGCGGACGGGCTGGTGATAAAGCTGGGCGACGACACGCGCCTCAGTGAGAAGATGCTTCTGGTGAACGCGCTTGAGGAAAAACTCGCAGCAATGGGGAAAACTGGTGGAATACTCAACGTTTCCTCTGTGGACAAAGCATATTTTCGCGAGAAATCCTCTTAAACTATTTCTTATTTTTAACATACATGATATTATGATTGAGAATTTATATACTTTTTTGAACTGACGTGGTGAGGGGATAAGGGGTGAAGAATGTAACGGCTGCGATCGAGTTTGGCACGTCGAAGATCATGTGCGTGATCGGCCGTGAAAAATCGATCGGTCGCTTTGAGGTGCTGGGGGCTGGCGAAGCGAAATATGAGGGCATCAAGAACGGCCGGTGGCTGAACCCTTCCAATGTGGAGGAAGCTGTGGCCAAGGCTATCTCCATCGCCGAGCGGAAGGCCAAAAAGCGGGTGCGCGAAGCGTATGTGGGTGTGCCGGGCGGGTTTTCCAAAGTGATCTGCTGCGAAGGCTACACCAAAATCCCCAGCGGCCGCGTGACTGAGAAGGACATTGAAAACATGATAGACCACGCGGAGCGCAGCATCGACGATATCCGCTATACCATCGTCACCAGCACGCCGGTGTATTTCGTGCTGGAGGACGGCCATCATTATATTGACGTGGTGGGCGCGTCCGCGCGGGAGCTGAAAGGCCTTATCAGCTTTGTGTTCGCGTCCAACGAGTTTATACAGTTGGTGACCGACGTGATGGAGGGGCTGGGTGTCAAACTGCGCGCGTTCATACCGGAGGTGCTGGCGGAGAGCCTGTTCCTCGTTCCCGTGGAAGAACGCGACTGCAGCGCCGTACTCCTGGACGTCGGTTATTTTGATACCAATGTGACAGTTGTGTATGGCGACGCGATTGTATATAATAAATCAGTACATGCAGGCGGTATGCATATCGCGAACGATCTGTCCATCGTCATGAATATGGATTTGAACACGGCGGAGCAGATCAAGAAACGGTTTTCATTTGGTCTTGAAAATAATGGAACGAAGTTATATGATTATGCTAAATTAAAAGACGGCAGGCTGGAAAAGTATAACCACGCCATGATTGCCGAAGTGATAGACGCCCGGGTTGAGCAGCTGTGTGAGATGGTATACGAGGCTCTTGAGAAAAGCCCGCTCAGCGTGGCCCGGAGGACGCGGGTGTATCTGTCCGGCGGCGGTCTTGCGATGATGAAGGGTTCGCGGGACGTTGTGCAGAAATATTTAAAGAGGCAGGTGCGCATTTCGACCATCGAAGCGCCCCAGCTCTCCACGCCCAACTGTTACGTGGCGTTGGCGCTGCTGGACTATATTTTCGAAACCGATTATTTAGGTGAGGGTAAAAACAAAAAGTCGATATTGGGGCGATTGTCGGAGTTGATGTTTTGACTGACGCCCGTTTCAGAGGGGGTTAACATGCCATTAGAAATTGATGTTGAGATGGACAGCGTCGCGAAGATTAAGGTCATCGGTATAGGCGGCGCGGGCAACAACGCTGTCAACCGCATGATTGAGCACGGGCTGACGGGCGCGGAGTTTTACGCCGTCAATACGGACAAGCAGGCTCTGCTGCTCTCCAAGTGCAAGAATAAGATACAGATAGGCGAAAAACTGACGAGCGGGCTGGGCGTGGGCGGCGATCCTGCCATCGGCAGGCGCGCTGCGGAAGAGAGTATCGACGAGCTGGCTGAGATCGTGGAAGGCGCTAACCTCGTGTATATAGCGGCCGGCCTGGGCGGCGGCACCGGCACCGGCGCTGCGCCGGTTATTGCGGAGCTGGCTCGCCAGAAGGGCATACTGACCGTGGCCGTGGTGACGATGCCGTTTTCGTTTGAGGGCGCGCAGCGCCAGAGCAGGGCCAGGGATGGCCACACCACGCTGATGGAAGTGGTGGACACCATTGTAACCATCCCCAACGACAAGCTGCTTCAGGTTATCGGCAAGGGCACTTCTATGCTGGAGGCGTTCCGCGTGGCGGACGACGTGCTGCGCCAGGGCATACAGGGAATTACTGACCTTATAGTAAAGCCGGCGTTGGTCAACCTGGACTTTGCGGATGTGCGCACCGTGATGATGGAGCGCGGCGTGGCGCACATGGGCATTGGCGTGGGCTACGGCGACAACAAGACCATGGACGCCGCCAAGCAGGCGATACAGAGCCCGCTGCTGGAGACCAACATCGAGGGCGCGCGCGGCATACTGTACAACGTGACGGGCGACTCCACCATGAGCCTGCTGGAAATCGAGGAAGCGGCCAACCTCATTCGCCAGGCGGCGCACCCGGAGGCGAACATATTCTTCGGCGCGGATACCGACGAAAGCCTGGAGGACGAGGTGCGCATCACGGTGATCGCGACGGGCTTCGACTCGAGCGGCGTGCGCAGGCTCAAGCCGCCCGTCGTGGAAGAGAAAATCCGCATGTCGGAGCTGCCGACCGAAGACGATTTCATCCCCGCCGTGCGGCCTGAGCGCAAGGGGTTGGTGCTGGGCAGCCTGACCGATACCAGCAACGACCTGGATATCCCGCCGTTCCTCAGGCGCAAGCGCAACAAAAAGGAATTTTAGGCAAACCTGAGCAAATGGCTTCCAACCCCGTTTATGCGGGGTTTTTTTATTGGAGGCAGCCGCCATGTTTCCCGTATCGCAGCGCATTACGGTTTACAAAAAGGTAAAAACCGGAAACATTTATATTGATTGCGGCGGAAGGCGGTGATACAATGAAAATGAATATCATTTTCAATTTGGAGACTGGCAATGCGTTACCGGACCAGACAGGGCGACATGATACTGGAGTGCCTGAAGGCTCAGGGGTCGCGGCACATGACGGCGGAGGATATTCGGGCGGCGCTGAGGGATAAGGGCGAGTCTGTGGGGCAGGCCACGGTGTACCGCCACCTGGACAGGCTGGTGCGCGAAGGCGTCGCGGTGCGCTACGCGGGCGCCAGCGGGCAGGGCGCGTGCTACCAGTACATAGGCTGCGGGGACGACGGCCGTGCGCATTACCATCTGGTGTGCAGCGGCTGCGGGCGGATGATCCATATGGAATGCAGCTATATGGACGAGGTGACGGCGCACCTCCTGGACCATCACCAGTTTTGCGTGGACAGGTTTCGCACGGTGATCAGCGGGCTGTGCCGCCAGTGCGCGGATAAGCGTTTGTAACGGGAGGATACAGAAAGGGCAGTATGAGAAAAAAGCTGTTGATATATCTGCTGGCGGCGCTGGCAATTGCTCTGGCGCTGGCAGGCTGCGCGCCGCGGGCGGCGGCGGAGCCCGCGCCGGGCGGGGGCAGGCTCTCGGTGGTGGCCACGATATTTCCGCTTTATGACTTCGCGCGGGCGGTGTCCGGCAGGCTGGCGGACGTGACGCTGCTGATAAGCCCCGGCGCGGAGGTACATTCGTATGACCCCACCGCGCAGGACATCATGAAGATACAAAACTGCGACGTGTTCGTCTATGTGGGCGGGCGTAACGACGTCTGGGTGGACACCGTGCTGGGCTCGGTGGACATGAGCGGCAAGAGGGTCGTGAAGCTGATGGACGCCGTAACACCGCTTGCCGAGGAAATCGTGGAGGGCATGCAGGCGGATGAGCACGCCGAAGAAGACGCTCATGAGGATTATGACGAGCATATCTGGACGTCGCCCAAAAACGCCATACTGATGGTGGATGCCATAGAGCAGGCGATGAGCGAGGCGGACAGCGCCAACGCGGAAAGCTACCGAAAAAACGCGGCGGCATACAACGCGCAGATACAAGAGATAGACGAGCGCATACGGGCCGTCGTTGACGGCGCGCCGAAGAAACTCCTGGTGGTGGCGGACAGGTTCCCGTTCCGGTATCTAACAGAGCAGTACGGCCTTGATTACATGGCAGCGTTCAGCGGGTGCAGCGCGGAGGGCGACGTATCGGCGGGAACGCTGGCGTATCTTATCGACAAGGTAAAGGAAAACGGCATCAAATATATCTATTACATCGAGATGAGCAACCGGCAGGTGGCGGACGCGGTGGCGGAGCAGACCGGCGCGGCGCCGCTGCTGCTGCACTCGTGCCAAAACGTGACCAGAGACGAGTTCGAGTCGGGCGCGACATATGTTTCGTTGATGGCG
>JBMNOT010000048.1:0-11857 GCA_050943225.1 Christensenellales bacterium
TTAACCCAACACGTTTCTTCGCTGCCATAGCTCTTTTCCGCCTTTTCCGTTACTATGGCAACATTCTACACCCGGCATTGGCCTATTTTACGGACTTGTCATTGATGATTCATCCTAATAGCCATATTTCTTTTTATTGAGGTCATCCGGCAACATCACGCCAAGGCTTTGATTAGCGGGGGATCCATTCCCGGATCAGTCCCCATTCTTTGGATAGACGACCTCAATGTTATGCTCTTTGCAGTATTTAACGATGTCCATCGGCGGGCACTGGTCGGTGATAAAAACATCCAGTACCGACATGGGGCTCACGCTGCGTGAGGCGTTCTTGCCGATCTTTGAGGAATCCACCATCAAAAACAGCTTGTCGCTTCTTTCGATGATCTTGTTTTTGACCATCATTTCCTGATATGTATGGTTTGTCATGCCGGCTTCAATGGAAAGCCCGGTAGTGCTGAGAAACGCTTTCCGGATGAAAAACCGTCCAATCTCCGTCATGGTCTCGGAGCCAAAGAACGAAGCCGTGCTGGGATTGTACTGTCCGCCTACTGCCACGGTCGTCACGTTGGGGTATTTCGTGGCTAGCGACAGCACAAGCATGGAATGCGTGATAACGGTAAGCTCTTTGAACTTGACCAGATACGGTATCAGTTCCACCGTCGTCGTGCCGCTGTCCACAAATATCGTATCCCCGTTTTCTACAAAGTCCGCAGCCAGCTTGCCGATGATTTCCTTTGCGGCTTTATTCTGGGCCTGACGTTCTTCATAGGGTGCCAGCGTATTGGAATTGACAGCCGTCACCCCACCGTATACCCTGGCGATGGTGCCGCGCTTTTCCAGCTCGGCCAGGTCCCGCCGGACGGTGTTTTTTGATATGCCAAACGTATTGCACAGTTCATCTATGGATACTGTGCGCTTGGCAAGAATCATTGCTTCCAATTCGTTAAGTCTGTGTGACCTCATTTGCATACCTCTTCATTAAATTTTAATAGTTTAAACAAACACATTTTATAAAACTCACTCCGAATTGGCAAGCTCTTAAGGCCCAAGTTACCCAATATGTATCCCAAATCTGATACAAATCCACCCAATAATTAGATTATTTAATCAACCTGTATTTATATCACGCCTGTAAAAAGCTCGGAGCCCAAAAGCCTTTTTAATATAGCGATCTTGGCGCATTCTTCCACAAATTCCGCCTGATGCTCAGCTTCTATCGCCGTATTCCCCGTGGCGACCAATCCGTGTTCTTTCAATATGAAGCAGCTCAGTCCCGGCTGGCTTTTCAGCTTCGAGCCGATGGTTTCGCACTCCGCCAAAGATACGGCCGGCTGCGCCTGGGTAAACACCGGCACAGGGTATTTGAGCTTCATCGTCGCCTGCCAGGAAACAAACGGCAGTTCATCCGCTGCGTTGGCCCACGCAATCACCCAGGGCGAATGGCAGTGTATGATGCTTTTTATCTCTGGAAAGTGTTTATACAGGTAACCGTGCAATACCGATTCCTTGGAAGGACGAATATCGTTTCCGCCAATCGGGGCCGCATCGAAATCGGCAACCACCCATCCCGTTCCCGACAGGTCACAGTCCACAAACGAGCTGCCCGAGCCGCTAATAATCATCAGCTCTTCCCCCGGGACGCGCGCGCTGATATTGCCGCCGCTGCCCATCTGCATCCCCCGGTTGTGTGCCCTCTGGGCTGCAATCGTCAGGTCTTTAATTACCGCATTGTACTTTTTTACCGTCATCAAATACCCCTTTTTTTCTGAATGTTGCACTGGCGAAGGAGCATCAGCATCTCGTTTTCCGCTGCATCGATGAACGCGTCGTCATTGATGTTCGCATCGATCTCCACCATCCGTATGTGCGCAGCCAGTTTCCTGCGGAATGTATTGATGATGGCGTCGTCAGTATCGGGGTCGAAAAGCGCTTCTCCTTCCCCGGTTTCGGTTCTAAACCCCTTGAGAGGCAGCATTACCGTTACGGGTGCCCTGCTGCGGTTGAGCCGCTGCGCAACCCCTTTAGCGGCGCGCGCTGCAGTCTGCGGATCGAGCTTGATATGAACAACGCTCGAATTGTGGTATGTAAACTTCCTGCCTTCAAAGCCGCCGCACCTGCCGTTTTTGAAGTCCTCGGCGGAATAGTCGATAAAATCCAACCCGCCCGGCGTCACCAGCATCGGTATGCCCTTTTCCACGCCGGCGCACAGCCTTCTCGGCGCTCCCATCGCATAGCCGCCGCACACGATGTCATTGCAGACCAGCTCGTGCAGCGAGAGCTCCATTGACGCCGCGATCTTGCCGCATTGGATCATCTCCTCCATCGCCCGGCCGCCTTTACCGGTAGAGTGGAACGCGACCACGTGATATCCCGCCCGTTCGATGCGCTCTATCGTGCCGGACGCGCAGCGCCCTATCACGCCCATAATCGTAGCGCCTATCAGCGGCTCGTCGACGTCCGCCAAAGTTTTTCCCGAATGCTCCACCATGCCGATGACAGCAGATACCGCGTTGGCAAGCACGATCTCCGTGACCGGATTCACTCCGGAAAGATCCGCCACCGAATGCATCAGCATCACGTCCTTCGTGCCGACAAAAGGGTCCAACACGCGCATTCCGGACGCCACGGTAGAAAGCATCACTTTGGGCACGCCCACCGGTAGTTCCCGCAGCCCGCCGGTTGCCATCAGCGTATTCTGCAGCCCTCCCAGCGCCACCGCCCCGCAGAACTTTCCCTGCGCGTACAGCTTCGGCAGCAGCCGGGCCAGCCCGTCCCTCATTGCGCTCACCCATTCGCTCCGGGTAAAGCGCGCCGCCTGCTCATGGCCGATGCCCAGCTCGGCCAGTATGTCGTCAGCGTTCACATCCGCCGGGTACCGCCCGCGTTCCGCAGTGGACAGATCTACGAAGCAGGGCGAAAACCCCGCCGCCGCGATGCGCCCCGCTATATACGCAGCCTCCGCGCGCTTGGTGTCCAGAGAGCAGATGACCGCAATGGACCGATCCACCAAATATCACTCTTCCTTTGGCAGCCCAAACACGGGCGTTATCTTGCACCTGTCAAGCAGGGTCGCCTCGTGCGTCAGCAGCAGCTTGTCCAGGCTTTCGCAACGCGCCTTTTGCAGTTCGATGCTCTTCCAGCATTCCACGATGTTGGCAAAACGCGCGGGCGGCGTTATCGTATAGCCGATCTCGGGGATGGGCATAAAGTTGTCGATACGGAAAGCGCTGTCGCCGCAGATTATGCACCTGCCGTCGTACGTCTCCACTTCGACGCTCATATGACCGGGAGAATGCCCGGGTGTCTCAAACACCGTAATGCCCGGTACAATCTCAACCTCTCCCGACACCGTCTCTATGTCCATTCCGTCATAAGGCGGCTTAATGCCCAGGAACGGCGCTTCGTAGCTCTTGTAATAGAGCGGTATGGGATCCATCGCAAAATCGTACTCGGTCTTGTTGGCCACAATGCGCGCATTCTTAAACTTTTCGATGTTGTAGACATGATCCCAATGCATATGGGTCAGCACGATCAGCTCGATCTGCTCACAGCCAATTCCAAGTTTTTCAAGCTGCTCGTGTATCGCCATCCCCAGGTCTTG
Organism: Christensenellales bacterium; assembly: GCA_050943225.1. Classification (GTDB taxonomy): domain Bacteria; phylum Bacillota; class Clostridia; order Christensenellales; family SZUA-584; genus SZUA-584. The sequence continues at coordinate 3,602 of JBMNOT010000048.1, forward strand.
CCATGAACCAGGATGATGATACCTATCCGCCCTTTCGGTGCTCGCCATGCCGGTGTCCACAAGCGCGTAATGGCCGTCCTTCTCCAGCAGGAAAGCAAAACACGGGCTCGCTTCCTTTTCGTCGCTGATGCCGGGTATGTATTTCACCACGGAATGGTGAAAATGATACTGTTTGGGATATGTCGGTATAAACCCCGTGTTCAGCGGCCTGATTGTGTACTTGCTCATAAACCATCCTCCATCACTACTGTTTTAAACCTTTCTCACTGCTGTTTACATCGTCAATATGACTTTCAGCGCCTTCTTTTCTCTGACCAGCCGCAGGCATTCCTCGATATTTTCCCTCGGCAGCACATGCGAGTAGAAATCCTTCGGGTTAATCTTCCCCGCGTCGATAAGCTCCAAGTTTTCTTTCATGATGTCATATTCACCGCTGGGCAGATTCAGCAGCTGAAACATCGTATTGTTCCGAAGCCTTGTCACGTCGAAGCTGGCGTCGTCCTTTTTGAGCACCCCCATCGCACCGAAGCGCCCCAAGGGCTTCAGCAACTGGCTTCCTTCCAATATGATGCTGGAAAGCCCGACAGCATCCACCACGATATCAAACTTTTCATCCCCGAGCACTTCCTTCACGCTCGTCACGGCGCTGTTGATGACGCTGTCCACCTGACAGAGCGACATCGCTTTATCAAGGCGCTCCTGTACTACGTCCACCGCCACAATTTTCTCGGTGCCCATCACACGCATATACTTCATCAGCGCAAGTCCCATGGGCCCCGCCCCGTACACCACGATCTTCTTGCCGGGGCCTGCGCCGAAGTTGTGCGCCGCGCTCATGCTCTCGCTCAGCGAAAGGAACACCGCTCCATCTATGAAATCAAAGCCGTCCGGCATCCGGTAAAACTTCTTGTAGAAAGGCAGCGGCCCGGTATACCCGTCTTCCAGCATCGCGCGGTGGTCTGCCACCAGCCCGAAATCGGACATGCCGCCATAGGTCGAAGTATACCCATTGCCCGGATTAGCGCGAAGATTCGGATGGATATACCGGTCTCCGGCCTTGATGTAACGCACCTTGCACCCCACCTCGACAACCTCGCCTGAACCCTCATGCCCCAGCAGCGTGGGCAGCGCTTTCATCCCTTCGTGCGCAGGCAGCGTGCCGTTAATGATTTGATAATCCGTTCCGTTGCAAAAGCCGCAAGCTTTCACGCGCACAAGCGCCTCATAGTCGCCCGGTTCCGGGATTGGAACATCGTTTACAACTTTGACGGTGCCGGGAGCGGTCACCGCGACCGATTTCATCAGGCCTTTCATCTGCTTTACCGCTTAGTTCGTCAATATTACTTTGCCGCGGATGGGACCATCTTTAAAGTTCATGAATGCCTCCCGACCTTCGCTCAAAGGATAGGTCTTATATATCAGGTCGTCCCCGATCCGAAGCTCTCCTTTCGCCAGAAAATGGGGCCACCAGCGACCATTCCTTGCCCGGATACGGCGCTGAATATGACATCCATGATCCTGAGAGACGGAATTCTTTGCGGTTCATGAGTTCCCATGTCAGCGGCGGAAAAGTCAGATCGGTATGCGGCGTGCCGATAAAACACACGCTTGACTTGACCGCAGCGATGCGGAACGCCAGGTTCATGGTAGCCGGCTGTCCGGCCGTCTCAAACACAAAGTCAAACCCGCTGCCGCCGGTAATCTCCATCGACGCTTCGTAGCCGTCGCTGTCTTTGGTGTTGATTGTATAATCCGCGCCGTAATCTTTGATAAATTTCAGCCGAGCTTCGTCGATATCAAATACCGTAACGGTCTTGGCCCCGAATATGCGCGCCCACTGCAGCGTAAAAAGGCCGATCGTGCCACCGCCGCCCTGCACATAATCCTTTCGTGCTCCGGCGTACGACGATATTTTCACCAATTGTTCCTTGCCTTCGCTGTACATGTGAGCTCCCTGCTTTCTCCAAATCTATATTTTGCCGCCTTCCGCTGCCCTGGTTCTGCCGTTTTTCACAGCCCTGCTGAACGTCCACAGCATCACGACGGCAGCAACCGCACTGATGTAATAGGCCGCTGTCTGGTTGCTGACATTCACGGCACATCCTGCTGCAAAAGGCAGAACCGCGCCGCCGAGCGACGAAAACGTCGCCATGATGTTCATCGAAGGACCGGACGCCCCTGCGTTCTTCTGTGCCACTGTGTCCATCAGCATCGGCCAAATAGGCCCGCAGCAAAAACCGCAAACCGTAAACATGATGACTTTAACCGTCGTTTCGGGTATGAGCATGGCTCCCAGCGCGGATACACAAATGAGAACCGTCAGCGTCACAAACATCTTTCTTTTATCGATCTTGAGAATCCCCGCCAGAAAGCGCGAAGGAATCATGGCGCCCCAGAACAGCGACAACGCCGTCGCGCTGAGCCCCGGGGAACTCAGCATCAGCTCAAAATAGCTGTCCGTGTAATTCGCCACGGTGTTTTCGATGCCCACGTACAGGAAAATGCTTATCGCAAGAAATACAATCACACGGTTCTTAAAGAAAGCTTTGTAATGTCCTTTGACTGATGATGTCTGTACATCTGTACAGTCATGCTGATGCCGGGTGAACAGAAAGCCAATGCCCAATACGAGAAACACAACGGCGCAATAATAGTACAAATCCTTAAAGTAGACGCCGGCCTGTATCAGCGCTTTTGCAATAGCAGGACCGGCCAATGCGCCGATGCTGAACGCCACCTGAGAAAAATTCAGATGCCGCGTTGATTCCCCCGGGAATTCATCCGCCAGCACAGCGGAAAGCGTGGCTTCCAATACCGCAAAACCTGATCCGATAACAAAGACTGAAAAAATAAACGAAATATACTTATTCATCATGCCAGCCATCGCTGTGCCCAAAACAAGCAGCAGATACGCCAGCAAAACAACTTTCTTTTTGCCTATCTTCGCGCACAGCACGCCCAGAACCAGCGGCGGTACGGCCATGCCGAAATGCTGAACCCCAATCAGTAATCCCATCAGCGCGGCATCGATCATAAAAAGCTGCGATATGCTGAGAACGGTATACTGGTACATGGAAATGTAGATCCCCAGCATCGCAATAGTCAGATAAGACGTGAGGATGATTAGTTTTTTCTGATTATCCACAGCCGTGATAAAGCATCATCCTTTGCATAGTATTTGGCCTATATGCACCGGTAAAACTTCTTAGGTTTTGTCGAAGGGAAGGCAGCTGCCCAAAGTGTTTTGCCTCTGCTTCGTAGGAGCCCTGGTCCCCTTTGCTATGAACAAAGACCACTGGTCTCTATCGCGTTAAGGCACGGGCCCCGGCTTTCCCAACGGTCATATTTGAACGATTTCAGTGCGTAGTTTTCTGATACATATAAAAATAATGTTATCACAAGTCTCCGCTTTTTTTGTTTATCATTCATTAGGCAAAAATTATACTATTGCAGCTGCGCCTGCCCGTTTTGATTACCCGCGTTCATACGCCTCAAGATAGCGCGCATACTTTCCCGCATACCGGGCCGTCATCTCCGGCCTCGGATATACCACCTTTCCAGCCTGCGCTTTAAAATCGAACTTCTCGCCCAGTGCCTGCGCGCCCAGCATTGCCGCGCCCATAAGCGACGCGTGCGGCATGTCGGCGCACACCATCGGCGCTCCGAATATATCCGCCGCCATCTGCGTCCAGTATGCGCTGTGCAGTATCCCGCCGGAAAGCCGGATCTCCCGCGGCGTCCCCACCGTCGCGCATATCTTTTGGTAGCACTGGAACAGGTTATATAGCACGCCTTCCAGCACGCCGTGATACAGGTCATGCGCATCATGCCGTGCCGTCACGCCGGAAAACTCAGCCTGCCGCGCGGCGTTCCAGCCGGGGCAGCGTTCCCCGAAAAGGAAAGGCAGAAACACCGGCGTATCCTCTGGCCCGCGAGGCAGCCCCTTCTCGATATCATCATAAGAAGCCCCGCCGAACAGCCGCTGCCTCGCCCAGTCCACGCAGTTGCAGCAGCCCGACGTGGCCGCGCCGGCCAGCCACGACGCGGGCGAGAGGTAACACCACAGGCTGCGGTCGTCCGCCAGCACCGGCTGCTCCACCGCCAGCCGCAGCGCACCGCTGGTGCCCGCCGAAAACGTCATGATGCCGGGCCTGTCCGCCCCCGCGCCTGTCTGGTTGAGGCCGCCGTCCGCGCCGCACGGCGCCACGGGAATCCCCGCAGGCAATTCCAGCGCCGCCGCCCCTGCCTCGGAGAGCGGCTGCACGTCGCCAAAGCCTTTAAGCCGCGGCAGCGATTCGCGGCCGACGCCCACGAACTGCAGCACCTCGTCGCCATAATCCCGGGTGTGGATGCTCAGCAGCCCGGTGCCCGAGGCCATGCAGGCCGTCTCCGCAAACTGCCCGGTCAGGCGGTAGAAGTTGTAGGTCCCCTGCCCCATCGCACAGTGCCGGGCAAGGTCATAGCCCTGCCGCGCCAGATGCACCAGCTTGAACGCCGGATATATGGCGCTTATCATGCAGCCGGTGCGCCGGTAAAACCAGCCGGTCAGCTCTGCATCGTGCCGAAGCTCGGCACACAGCGCCTCCGCGCCGGTATACGGCCACTGGTAGACGGGCGTGACGGGGCTAAGCCCCCTGTCCAGCAGCATCACGCTGTGCCAGGTGCCGGAAAGCGAAATCACGTCCACGCGCCGGCCTTCGCATACCTGCCTGCCCAGCGCCGCGGTCTGCTCAAACACGCTCTCGGCATCCTGCATTGCCGCATCGCCGTTCGTAAAAACAAAAGGAGCCGTGCGCACCTCGACGCGCCCGGTCTCCGTGTCATAAATCATGGCTTTTGCGGAGGTGGTGCTGGATTCCAAAACCAATCCTGTCACGACATTTCCCCCCTCCTGTAAGACTCCCCTTGATTATATCATAGTTTCAGGACAGCCGCTGCTTGAAATCCTCGTAGCCGAACGTCTTCACGATGCGGCATTTCCCATCCCTGCCGTGCACGGCAATAGCGGGCAGCGGCATGCCGTTGAACGTGTTGTTCTTCACCATGGTGTATATCGCCATATCGCAGAACGCCAGCCTGTCTCCGGCTTTCAGCGGCGCGTCAAACGAGTAATCGCCGATCACGTCGCCCGCCAGGCAGGTCGGCCCGGCCAGGCGGTACGTATACGCCTTCTCGCCCGGCTGCCCCGCGTCCATCAGCGGCGGTCGGTATGGCATCTCGATCACGTCGGGCATGTGGCACGCCGCGGACGTGTCCAGTATTGCGATATCCACTCCGTTGTTCATCACGTCCAGCACGGTGGTCACCAGCCATCCCGCGTTCAGCGCCACGGCCTCGCCCGGCTCAATGTACACCTGCACGCCGTACTTGTCGCGCACGCGGACAAGCTCGGAAACCAGCAGGTCCACGTCGTAGTCCGCCCGCGTGATATGATGCCCGCCGCCCAGGTTGAGCCACTGCATCCGGTGAAAATACGCGCCGAACTTCTCCTCCGCCACGCGCAGCGTCACCGCCAGCGCGTCCGCGTTCTGCTCGCACAGCGTGTGCATGTGCAGCCCGGTGATGCCATTAAGCCTATCGGGCTGAAAGTTCGCCGCCGTGATGCCCAGCCGTGAACCCGGCGCGCACGGGTCGTATATCGCGTGGGTCTGCGTGGAGCACTCCGGGTTGATGCGCAGCCCGCATGCGCAGCCGGCGTCCAGCGCCTGCCGCCCGAAGCGTTCCCACTGGGCAAACGAGTTGAAAATGATGTGGCCGCACAGGCGGGTGAGCTCCGCCATGTCCTCCGCCCTGTACGCCGGGGAATACACGTGCGTCTCGCCGCCGAAGTGCTCGGCGCCGAGCCTTGCCTCAAACAGCCCGCTCGCCGCCGTGCCGTGCAGGTATTCGCGCATCAGCGGGTATAGGCTGTACATCGAAAACGCCTTCTGCGCCAGCAGCACCTTGCAGCCGCTGCGCACCGCCACGCTTTTCAGCAGCGAAAGGTTGCTTATCAGCCTGCCCTCGTCCACCACGTAGCACGGCGTAGGCAGAGCGTTCATCCAGCTTTCCATCAGTCCACCAAAACGGGGTCAAAGTCTTCCTTCCACGGCAGCCCCCACTTGTTCAGCGCGTCCATGAACGGGTCGGGGTCAAACTGCTCCATGTTGAACACGCCCGGCCCCCTCCACGTGCCGGTCATCAGCATCATCGCCCCGATCATCGCGGGCACGCCGGTGGTGTAGCTGACGGCCTGGCTGCCCACCTCGCGGTAACACTCCTGATGGTCACAGATATTATACACGTAATAGGTGCTCGGTTTGCCGTCCTTGATTCCCTTGAATATGCAACCGATGTTGGTCTTGCCCACCGTGCGCGGCCCCAGCGTCGCGGGGTCGGGCAGCACCGCCTTCAAAAACTGCAGCGGAATAATCTTCTGCCCCTGGAATTCGATGGGCTCTATGGACGTCATGCCCACGTTCTCAAGGCATTTTAAGTGCGTAAGGTAGCTCTCCCCGAACGTCATGAAGAAGCGGATGCGCCTCACGCCGCGTATGTTCTTCGCGAGGCTCTCTATTTCCTCGTGGTGCAGTAGGTACATGTCTTTCACGCCCACGCCGTCAAAATTGTACTGGCGCTTTACCTCCATGGGCTCGGTGTGCACCCAGCGGCCGTTCTCCCAGTAGCTGCCCGGCGCCGTCACCTCGCGGATGTTGATCTCCGGGTTGAAGTTGGTCGCAAACGGATATCCGTGGTCGCCGCCGTTGCAGTCCAGTATATCGATCTCGTGTATCTCGTCGAAATAGTGCTTCTGCGCGTACGCGCAAAACACGTTGGTCACGCCCGGGTCAAACCCGCTGCCCAAAAGAGCCGTAATGCCCGCCTCCTTATACCGGTCATGGTACGCCCACTGCCAGCTGTACTCAAACTTGGCGGTGTCCGGCGGCTCGTAGTTGGCGGTGTCCACATAATGCGTTTTGGTCTTAAGGCAGGCGTCCATCACGTGCAGGTCCTGATACGGCAGCGCCAGGTTGATCACCACGTCGGGGCCAAAGCGCTCTATCAGCGCCGCCAGCTCGTCCACATTGTCGGCGTCAATCTGCGCGGTATGGACTTTGGTTTTGCCGCCGTCCAGCTTGGCTTTCAGCGCGTCGCACTTCTCCTTGGTGCGGCTCGCAATCATGATCTCCTCAAACACTTCGGAGTTCTGACAGCACTTGTGCGCCGTCACGCTCGCCACGCCGCCCGCTCCGATAATCAGCGCCTTTCCCATGGCTCATATCTCCTTTAATCTTAAAGACCTTGGAGGCGCTGCCTCCAAACTCCCGCCAAGGGATATTCCCTTTGGAATCCCATCAGGAAAATGCCCAGGCATTTCCGTTATGGTATCTAACACCAAAAAAATTTCACCTGATTAATTATCAAAAGAAAATAATTTGTGGGCAAGTGGGCTTTGCCCGCGCAGCCCACTCCTTACTCACCCCAAAAAGCCTACGTCTTTTTGGGGACCCCGAGTGTTTTATGCGGTTTCGAGGTACGAGGAACTGCATAAACCCGGTAAACTGGCGAAAAAACACAGGTTTTTCGCCAGCTTTACATAGCAAGAAGCATTTCGCGCAGCAGCTTGAGCGCCACCGCAACGGACACGCCGGACGGGTCATACACCGGCGACAGCTCCACCAGATCGCACCCGACGATACGCAGCCGGCACACTTCAAATACCGCTTCCAGCAGCTCCATAAACGTCACGCCGCCCGGCTCCGGCGTCCCCGTGCCGGGAAACACCGACGGATCCAGTACGTCCAGGTCCAGCGTAAAATACACTGGCTTGTCCATCAGGCGCAGCACCGTCTCCTTAAGCCCGCCGAAACCGAACTTGCTCATCTTCACGTGGCCCTGCGCCGCCCAAAGAAACTCCGGCCTGTCGCCCGAACGGATGCCGAACTGGTAAATACGCCCGTCGCCCAGTATTTCCCATACCCGCCGGATCACCGCCGCGTGCGACATCGGCGCGCCAAGGTAATCGTCCCGAATGTCCGCGTGCGCGTCAAAATGCACCACGTGCAGGTCAGAATAAGCCTTCGCCGCCGCGCGTATGGCCCCCAGCGACACCAAATGCTCCCCGCCGATCATCACGGGCCGCTTGCCGTCGGCGATAATCCGCGCAGTCTGCTCCTCGACGGCGTCCAGCGCCGCCTGCACGTCCCCGAAGCACAGCTCCAGCTCGCCCAGGTCGCACACCGCCTTGTCCGCCATATCCCGGTCAAGGTACGGGCT
>JBMNOT010000049.1:0-11774 GCA_050943225.1 Christensenellales bacterium
GCTCACCGAGACGCAGCACCTTATTGCGGACCGCGTGCTGAAGGAGCTCAACGCGCGGCTTAAGTTTCTCACCAACGTGGGGCTTTCTTATCTCACGCTGTCGCGCGCGGCGGGCACACTGTCGGGCGGCGAAGCGCAGCGCATCCGCCTTGCCACGCAGATAGGCTCCGGGCTAACCGGCGTGCTGTACATATTCGACGAACCGAGCATCGGATTACACCAGCGCGACAACGGCAAGCTGCTCGCCACGCTGAAGCAATTGCAGGCGTTGGGCAATACGCTCATTGTAGTGGAGCACGACGAGGAGACGATACTGGCCGCAGATTATGTGATCGATATGGGTTCAGGCGCAGGCGTCCACGGCGGCACGGTCGTAGCTGCGGGCACCCCGGAGGAGATATCGCGCAATCCAAAGTCGCTGACCGGTCAGTACCTGTCCGGCGCAAAGCGCATCGCGATTCCGAAAAAGCGCCGCGAGCCGGCCGGCTGGTTCAAGGTGATCGGCGCGGCGGAGAACAACCTGAAGAACATAGACGCGGCGTTTCCGATCGGCGTGATCACCGCGGTGACGGGCGTGTCGGGCAGCGGCAAGTCCACGCTGGTCAACGAGATACTCTACAAAGCGCTGGCCAGGGAGCTGTACAACGCGAAGGACAAGCCGGGCCGCCATACGCGCATCGAGGGCGCCGAACAGATCGACAAGGTGATCGATATTGACCAGAGCCCCATCGGGCGCACGCCGCGTTCCAACCCGGCCACATATACCGGCGTGTTTACCCACATCCGCGATCTGTTCGCAGCCACCAGGGACGCCAGAGTGCGCGGCTACGGCAAGGGACGGTTCTCGTTCAACGTGAAGGGCGGGCGCTGCGAAGCCTGCGGCGGAGACGGCATCATCAAAATCGAGATGCACTTCCTGCCCGACGTGTACGTGCCGTGCGAGGTGTGCAAGGGCGCGCGCTACAACCGTGAGACGCTGGAAGTACGCTACAAAGGCAAGAACATACAGGAAGTGCTGGATATGACGGTGGAGGAGGCGCTCGCCTTTTTCGAGGGCATTCCGTCCATCCGCAACATTATGCAGGTGCTCTACGACGTGGGGCTGGGGTATATCCGGCTGGGGCAGCCGTCCACCACGCTGTCGGGCGGCGAGGCGCAGCGCGTCAAACTGGCGACGCACCTCTCCAAGCGTCAGACGGGCAATACGCTGTTCATACTGGACGAACCGACCACCGGCCTGCATGCCGACGACGTGAATCGTCTGGTCAAGATACTTGCGCGGCTGGCTGACAAGGGCAATACCGTCATCGTAATCGAGCACAATCTGGACGTCATCAAGTGCGCCGATTACGTGATCGATCTGGGACCGGACGGCGGCGACGGCGGCGGGCGGATCGTTGCGCAGGGAACGCCTGAGGAGCTGGCGCGCTGCTCCGAGAGCGCTACCGGATATTATTTGAGGCGGGTGTTGTCTAAAATCAGTTAAACCTTGCTATTCAAAAAACCGATTATAGATTGAAAGGGTGTAGTGCGTCATATAGGGTTGCCCCAGGAGGCTTCGCTTGAGCATTAAACTGAAGCTGACAATTTCAACAATTGCAGTTTTCCTGCTGATGGCGATTATCATTGGCGTGATTTTTTCTTCCGCCATGAGATCCACGCTGACCAGCGAAGCCCGTTATGATGCGGGGCAGCAAAGTCACAAGGCTGTTCACGCTCTGGAGAAAAGCCTGGCTTCCGACACGCAGGTCATCCAAACGTTGGCGTCCGGCAGCATTGTAAAGGGCAGTGCCGAAGAATACCTGCCGATGCTGGTGAGCAGTGCGCGGCTGTCCAAGTTCGAATATATCGCGCTCCAGTGGAACAATGAATGGTACATGGTAACCGCGGACGGCTATCGGGCCATGAACGCGCCTTCCGGCATCAGCAACGAGCTTCGCAGCGCAGTATTCTTCGGCTACCTGTACGAGGGCGAAACGCCCGGGCTGCTGATCGCTGAACCTGTGGCGTCGGGCAACGACACGATTTCGGGCAAGGTTGTCGCCAAACGGTCGGTGGAGTGGCTGAGGAATATTGTTGCTTTAGAAGACCTGCAGAATGATATCCCCGTATTGGTGGCCCTGCAGGACGGCCGGATCATCTATCCTGCCGACGTCGAAGGAACAGTGACTGCCAAACCACAGGAAGAAGGTACTGCCATCGTGGTGAGCGCCAACGCCAAAGCCAGCACATACGACGGCATGGCCGTCACGGTTGTGGGTACGCCGCTGATTGTCACCACTTATGTGGACACGGCCGTTATTGACAAAAAAATGAGTCAATACATCCAAAACTTTCTGATCTTTACGGCGTTCGGCCTTGCATTTATCTCGGTCATTGTGTATGGCGTCAGTTCAGTGCTCACTCGGTCCATCATCGATCTTGCCAAATACACGGAGCAGGCGGATCTGACGGGTGCGCGCATGCCGGTGAAGTTTACACGGCGCAATGACGAGGTCGGTATTTTGGCCCGCTCGTTTGCACTGATGATGAACAAGGTTTCCGGTTCGCTGGGCAAGATGCGCCACATGGCATACCACGACAACCTGACGGGCCTCAAAAACAGGTATTCGCTGGAGCAGGATCTTGAAAAGCTGATCAGCGCCAAAAAGCCGTTTGCCTTCGCGCTGATTGATATAGACGACTTCAAGATTATCAACGACATGATGGGTCACGCCGAAGGCGACCGCCTGCTGATCTGCACCGCCCGGATATTTGAAAGCCAGGAGTCCGACACGCTGAAAGCGTACCGGTGGGGCGGCGACGAATTTGCCTTCATACTTACGGGAGAAGGGCGCCAAAGCTACGAGCAGGATATTGAAAAGGTGCTGACGGAGGTGTCGGCGCGCTTCAACAGCGCCAGCAAGTGGCGCATATCGGTGAGCGCCGGCCTTTGCCTCTTCCCGGACAGCGCTTCCGATTACGCGCAGCTGCTGGCTTTGGCGGACCAGGCGCTGATACTGTCTAAGCGCAGCGGCAAATCGCGCTATCGCTTCTATGAGGATATATAAGTCTGAAACAAAGCAGAAAGGGCCGAACAGGCCCTTTTTTCATGCTTATTCGGCGGCACGCCGGGGAGGGAGAAGCAGCAGCATCGACGTGGCCTTTTTATAGTCGGCATAGCCGGGCCGCGTGGTGAGCAGGCGCTTTTCCATCATGGGTATGCTGATGAACAAGAACAGCAGCGTCATCAGCACCGGGCCGAATATCAGCCACCACATATCGGGCAACTGCCCCAGCATCATGATGTAGATACCCCACCAGAACAACACCTCGCCCAAATAGTTGGGATGACGGGAATACTTCCACAGCCCGCCGGTTATATGGCGTCCCTTATTGGCGGGATCCTTGCGGAAACGCCGCATCTGGCCGTCCGATAAGATCTGAATCACGACGGCAATTAAGCAGATAACTGCACCGGCGATGGTCAGCGCACTGAGCTGCCCGGCGGACTGTGCGCAGTAATACGCGGGCAGGAGGGCCGCAAACACGACCAGCGTGGGCATCATGTTGATGCCGAAGAAATTGGTCAGCGGCCACAGGGCGGGGTTTTTGTCGTGTAGCATTGTATAGCGCCAGTCCTGATGATGCATGCCTTTCCAGCCAATGATCCAGTTCAGCGTGAGCCGCACACCCCAGAACAAAAGCACGGCAATAATAAGCGCATCCGCCGCGTCAAAAACGCGGGCGCTGAACAGGAAGCACACGTACAGTACGGGGGGCGCCACGCTCCAGTACGGGTCGTACATGCTGGAATTGGAAAAAATGAGGCCGGATGCCCATACCCCCACGGTGGCGACGACGTCCGCGCATAGAAACCGCCACATGGGCGGCAGCGGCAGCAGCCAGAATATGAGCAGCCCTGCAAGGAAGGCCACCACATACACGATGAGCACCACAAACAGAGACAAAGGCTTGGACATATTTTTCATGTGCGTTCTCCGAAAATATAAAGATAATTATAATTACATTATACGACAAACCCGCCGCAGCGAAAAGGGCTTATCGTGAGCTGTTCATGAATTTGAATATATCCTCCGGCTTCATGCCCTGCATGGTAGCCATCATGCGCATCATATTCTGTATGTTTTTCAGCTGAGACTGCTGTTCGGGCGGCATGAACATCGATATCGCCTCAAACATATCCTCAGGCGAGGACATGTTCATATGCCGCAGCTTTTCCAGGCGCCTGATCATCCGCTCGAAGTTCTCCTGCATCTGCACGGAGCGCTGCAGCGCGCGCATTAGCTCCGAGCTTTCGCGGGACGCGTAGTGCTGCAGTATTTCCAGCAGCGCCTGCTGGCGGGACATGCGGGAGAAGCCGTTGAGGTCCGCTCCGGGAAAGCCGTGCGGTATCGCCGGCGGGTTGGTCCGGTATTCTTCCGCTATCTTCTGCGCTTTCAGAATCTGATGAATCGCTTCCCTGTCCCTTGCGCAGACATACGGCTCGATGCTCTTCAGCAAGTCTAGCACCGTCCCTTGGCGCAGTCCGTCTTTCAGTGTCATCGCCAGAAGAAAGCTGAGTTCGGGTGTGAAGGCGGCGTTTTTCAATATGTCGTCTTCCGCCTGAGAGGCAGGGGCGCTTTTTTCCGCGCGAGGCGGTTCCCGGCGGGTGTACTGAATCTGGCGGGATATCGGCCTTGGGCCATAGGGAAATATCGGCATGGCAGCAGCTCCTTCATAGAAAGTCCGTGCTATATTTTATGCGGCGGCGGGGTGTATGTGAACAAAGCCGCCAAAGGCGAATATACATGAGGTAAAGGAGGTGCCCATATGGCGAAAAGGGATTTGCGATCGTTCAAGAAAAAGGGGCTCACAAGCGAGGAAATTAAAGCGGCGGCTCAGAAGGCCAACATTAAGATCGGCGACGCGCCTGAGGAACAGATCCACAGCATGGAGGAGACGATTTCCAAGTATCAGAACAAGAGCGAGAGCGAGCTCATGAGCGATCTGGAGAAGATGATCCGCGAGGGGCGGAAAAACGGCACCTTCTCCGACGAAATGCTGGACGCCTTTGTGAAAAATGTCGGGCCCATGCTGGACAGCGCACAGCGCAAGAGGCTGGATACTATCGCACGCATGATCAAAAATAAGGAAATCTGACCAATAGACTGGCTGCATTTACATACGCCGCCTGTGCACGGATGCGCCGCGGCGTTTAACCCTGCCGGGAAAGGGGACAGGCCCCCGTGTACCTGGAGCCCTGGCTAAAGGCGGAAATGACTGCCGTTTAACGCATCTGTGCCATGGCTAATATAATATCAGTGGGATTTCCAGACAGCGTGTGGTATAATACAAAAATAATATTGAAAGGGCTACGGAATGGCAAAGACAATTGTGCTGACAGGCGGCGGAACCGCCGGCCATGTGACCCCGAATCTCGCGATTATACCGAAGCTGAAAGAATACGGTTTCCACATCGAATATATAGGCACCAAAGAAGGAATGGAAAAAGAGATCATAGGCTGCGCCGACATACCGTATCATACCATCAGCGCAGGGAAGCTGCGCCGGTATTTCAGCCTCAAGAACTTCACCGATCCGTTCAAAATACTGGCCGGCTATGTGAAAGCGGGCCACATACTCAAACGGCTGCAGCCAGCAGCGGTGTTTTCCAAGGGAGGTTTCGTCAGCGTTCCCGTGGTGTTCGCGGCGCACCGCAGAAAGATACCGGTGGTGCTGCACGAATCGGATTATACGCCCGGCCTTGCCAACCGGCTATGCATCCCCAGGGCGGATAAGATCTGCGTGGCTTTCGAGCCGACGCTGAAATACGTCCCGGCGGGCAAGGGCGTCTGCACCGGCTTGCCGATACGGCAGGAGCTGCTGTCCGGCAGCAGGGCGACCGGACTTTCAATATGCGGTTTTTCGGGCGAAAAGCCGGTGCTGCTTATGATGGGCGGCAGCCTGGGCGCCAAAGCGCTCAATGACGCCATCGATGCCGTGCTGGACGAATTGACGCAAATGTTCGACGTGGTCCATATCCGGGGCAAAAACAATCTGCGCAGCGGTTTTTTGCCGTGCGGGTATAAGCAGTTTGAATTTATCAGCTGCGAGCTGCCACATATCTACGCCGCGGCGGACATCATGGTTTCCCGTGCGGGGGCTACGGCAGTGTTCGAAATACTCTCGCTGGCGCTGCCCGCTCTGCTGGTGCCGCTGCCCAAAGCCACCAGCCGCGGTGACCAGATACTGAACGCGCAATTTTTTAAGGAAAAAGGTTTTTCGCTGGTGCTGGAGCAGGAGAACATGACTCCCGAAACGCTGATGGACAGCATTCGCACATTGTATGACAAGCGGGAAACGTTGCGCGACCGCATGAAGCGCGAGAACAGGACAGACGCCGCCGAACGGGTGGCGCACGTGATTATCGATGCCGCACACTGATGAATTTATGGCGCTGGTGAAGCGCTACAAGACGCAGGCTGGCGAGGCGGCCAAAGCGATGCTACAGCGCCTGCAGGAGTTCCCCGACGTGCATCAGCGGCTGATGGACATGGCGTTCGGGCCGGACCAGCGGGCGGCCTTGCGAGCGCTGGCTGACCTGTGCAAGAAAATGGCGGTGCGCGAAGCGGCGGCGCCGCTGGTTGTTGCGCGAGGCGGACAAGCTGATAGCGATAGCGGACAACAAAGCGCGTAAGACGGCGTTTGCGCTGATAGGGCTGTGCGCGCCTGACGCCTGTGCGGACAAGCTGGCGGACGCTTTGAGGCGCGAGCAGACGCGGTTTGTCCGGCCGTCCATCATACTGGCGCTGGGCAACACCAAAGCGCCAGCCGCCTATCTTAATGACTACGTGGTCGAGCCGGGGGAGCCCAAGCACGTGGCGGCAGAATATGAAGCGCTGAAAAAGGCGCTGGGTAAGGCTGCCGCGCCGCAAACGCCGGACGAGCTTCGACTGCCCGACTGGTGCGATGTCACGTATATCAAGCGCAGCGCTCTCGTCGCGGAGGCTGGTGCGCTGGGCGTGCCCTGTCGGCCGTCGGTGCTGGCGGACGCTGTGAGAGTCCCTACAGCCGATCTGAAACGGCTGCGATGCTATCTGGACGCGCTATACGATATCGGCGCGATGGGCGACTACGAGACGGCTGCCCGGACGCTTTCCGCCTGGGGCTGCAAAGGATGCCAATACCGTGTGGAAGCCGGTGCTCTGCCAACGCAGCAGCGGCGCGAGGTAATCCGCGCCGTATCGGCAGGGCTGTCGCGCTGGGGCTATGAGGACAACCCTTCGGCTTACGCGTTTGAGATTCGCCTGCTGGAAGGGCGGATGTGGGCGGTGTTCCCGGGGGACGACCGTTTCGCTTACCGCAAACAGTCGATTCCGGCCAGCATCCATCCGGTGACGGCGGCGAGCATCATGCGGCTGTGCCGGCCGTATATGAAGGAAGACGCGCGCGTGCTGGACCCGTTCTGCGGGAGCGGCACCATGCTGATCGAGCGCGCAAAGATACTGCCCGCCGAGTTGCTGGTGAGCGTAGACATCTCATCCGCCGCGATTCGGGCAGCGTGCGCCAACCGCAAGGCCAGCGGCATAAAGTTCGCGCTGATACACGGCGACGCTTTAAAGTTCGGGTCGGGGCGCTATGATGAGGTTATAAGCAACATGCCGTTCGGCATCCGCGTATCCGGCCACGCCCAGAACGAGCGCCTGTATGCGGCGTTTGTGGACAGGCTGTGCCTCCTGCTGGAAGACGGCGGCTATGCGTTTCTGCTGACACAGGAAAAAAAGCTGATGAGGGAATCGCTGAAAGCAGTGCCTGCCCTTCGACTGGTGCAGGAAGAGGTCTTTGAATCGGGCGGTCTCAGCCCGTCGCTTTACATTATAAAAAAGGAGCATAGAGTATGAGCGATTTTGTAGCCTTTGGCGAGCTGCTGATTGATTTTACACCTGCGGGAAGGGAAGACGGCCGGCCGCTGTTCATGCAGAATCCGGGCGGCGCTCCCGCCAACGTGACGGTGGCGATGTCCAATTTCGGCATATCGTCCGCGTTTATCGGCATGGTGGGCGACGACCAGTTCGGGCGTTTCCTGAAGGGAGTGCTGGAGGAAAAGGGCGTCGACACCTCAGGGCTGGTGCTGTCCCGGGATTACAATACGACACTGGCGTTCGTGCACCTGTTTGAAAACGGCGACCGCGACTTCACGTTCTACCGCAAGCCGGGCGCGGACATCATGTTTGAGCCATCCATGCTCAGCGAGGAGTTGATCGCTAAGGCGCGCGTGTTCCACACCGGCTCGCTTTCCATGTCCCACGAACCGTCGCGCAGCGCCAACCTCCGCGCGATCGAGATCGCCAGAGAAGCCGGCGTCGTGATATCGTGCGACCCCAACTACCGCGCGCCGCTGTGGTCTGGTCAGGCCGAGGCGAAAACGTATATGGAAAAAGTGATGGGGCACGCCGACATCATCAAGATATCCGACAACGAGGTGGAGTTCCTGTACGGCGATATCAAGCTCGAGGACGCCGCCAGAATGCTGGTGGACAAGGGCGCGTCCATGGTATTTGTGACGATGGGGAGCAGGGGCGCGATCTATGCGTGCGCCAACGGCTTAGGCATCGCCCAGGGCTACGATGTGAAAGCTGTGGATACCACGGGCGCCGGCGACTGCTTTATGGGGGGTGTCGTGTCGCAGTTTCTTGGCAGCGGCAAAACGCTGGGTGAGCTCACGCTGGATGATGTGGCGGGGTTTGCGCGCTTTGCCAATGCGGCGGCGTCCCTCTGCGTGGAGAGCCGCGGCGGCATCCCGTCCATGCCGTATCCGGATCAGGTTTACCGGCGTTTGGCCCAAAAATAACATCAGATGGTGTGTCGCCGGTGGCGATGCGCTATATGTTGACAAGCGTGTCCGCAACGCTTACAATGCTAAAAAGTCATTTATAAGCTGAAAGGCGGTCATGATATGCAATATCCGGTCATACCCGAGGGGCTTACGTTTGATGACGTGCTGCTGGTTCCGCAGGAAAGCTCTGTCGTGCCTTCAGAGGTATCTGTCAAGACCCGGCTGACTAAGAATATTTCGCTCAACATTCCGATACTGAGCGCAGCGATGGACACGGTTACCGAAGCCCGCATGGCCATTGCGCTGGCGCGGGAAGGCGGCGTCGGCATCATTCACAAGAACATGTCCATCGAGGAACAGGCGTCCAATGTGGACAAGGTGAAGCGCAGCGAGCACGGCGTCATTACAGACCCGTTTTCGCTGTCGCCGGAGCACCTGATCTCCGATGCCAACGCGCTGATGGCGCGTTACCGCATTTCCGGCGTACCCATCACGCAGGACGGCAAACTGGTCGGCATCCTCACCAACCGCGATCTTCGTTTTGAAACCGACTATTCCCGCAAGATCAAAGAGGTGATGACCTCAGAGAATCTTGTCACAGCGCCCATCGGCACTACTTTGGCAGAGGCGCAGAAGATTCTGGGTCGGCACAAGATTGAAAAGCTGCCGCTGGTGGATGAGAACGGCATGCTCAAGGGCCTTATCACCATCAAGGATATCGAAAAGTCAATCCAGTACCCGAATTCCGCCAAGGATGCCAACGGCCGTCTGCTGGCCGGTGCGGCCATAGGGGCGTCGGGCGATTTCCTGGAGAGAGCGGCGGCGCTGGTAGCAGCCAAGGTGGACGTCGTGACCATCGACTCCGCGCACGGGCATTCCCGCAATGTGATCGAGGCAGTGGAGAAACTCAAGGCCAAATTCCCCGACCTGCCGGTAATTGCCGGCAACGTGGCCACGTCCGAAGGGACCGAGGCGCTGATCAAGGCGGGCGCCGACTGCGTCAAAGTGGGCATCGGCCCCGGCTCCATCTGCACCACGCGCGTAGTGGCCGGTATCGGCGTGCCGCAGTTTACCGCTGTGATGCAGTGCGCTGAAATGGCGGCGAAATACGATGTCACGGTCGTTGCGGACGGCGGAATCAAATTCTCCGGCGATATCACCAAAGCGCTGGCGGCGGGCGCGCACACCGTGATGATCGGCAGCCTTTTGGCAGGCACGGAGGAGAGCCCCGGCGAAATGGAGATCTATCACGGCCGCAGCTTCAAGGTGTACCGCGGCATGGGATCTGTCAGCGCGATGCAGAAGGGCAGCAAAGACCGTTATTTCCAGGAAGGGACGGACAAGCTGGTGCCTGAGGGCGTGGAAGGCCGCGTGCCCTTCAAGGGGCCGCTCAGCGAGACGATTTTTCAGCTGGTCGGCGGCCTGAAAGCCGGTATGGGTTATGTCGGCGCCGCCAACCTCGAAGAGTTGCGCCGCCGCGCAACATTCATCCGCGTGACGAGCGCAGGGCTGGTGGAGAACCACCCGCACGACATCTACATCACCAAAGAAGCGCCAAACTATACAGGAAGGTTATAATGCAGTGAGAGAAAAAGTTATTGTTCTGGATTTCGGTGGACAGTACAACCAGCTGATCGCGCGGCGCGTGCGCGATCTTAAAGTGTATGCTGAGGTTTGGGCGTACGACACGCCGCTGGAGCGCATACTGGAAGAGAAACCCATAGGCATCATATTCACGGGCGGGCCAGCCAGCGTGACGGATCCGGACGCGCCGATGTGCGATAAGCGTCTGTTCGACGCTGGCATCCCGATACTGGGCATATGCTATGGCGCGCAGCTGATGAGCGTCATGCTGGGCGGCAGCGTGCGCCGCGCCGAACACCGCGAATACGGCAAGACAGATATCCGCTACGAAACGGATTGCCCGCTGTTTGCCGGACTGGACAGGAATTCCGTATGCTGGATGAGCCATACATACTACGTAGACCTGCCGCCTCAGGGCTTTGCGGTGAGCGCCTCTACCGACAGGTGCCCCGTGGCAGCTTTTTATGACGCCAAAAGGCGGCTTTACGCCGTGCAGTTTCACCCCGAGGTCGTTCATACGCGGTTCGGCAACAGGATACTGGAAAACTTCCATTACATCATTTGCGAGGCCAAGGGCGGCTGGACGATGGAAAACTATATCGACACGGCGGTCAGCACGATACGCGAGCGCGTGGGCGACGGCAATGTGCTGCTGGCCCTGTCGGGCGGCGTGGATTCGTCGGTGGCCGCAGTGCTGCTGGACAAGGCGGTGGGCAGCCGCCTGACCTGCATATTCGTGGACCATGGCCTGCTCCGGCGCGGCGAGGCGCAGCAGGTGGTAGAGACGTTCTCGGACGCCTATAATATGAAGCTGATCGCCGTGGATGCGGCGGACCACTTTCTTGAAAGGCTCAAGGGCGTGGTGGACCCGGAAACAAAGCGCAAGATCATCGGCGAGGAATTCATCCGCGTTTTTGAGGAAGAAGCCGCCAAGCTCGGCAAGGTTGACTTCCTCGCACAGGGTACCATCTATCCCGATGTGATAGAATCCGGCAATGGGCAGGCGGCGGTGATCAAGAGCCATCACAACGTGGGCGGCCTGCCGGAACATGTGGATTTCCGCGAAATCATCGAGCCGCTGCGCGACCTGTTCAAGGATGAAGTGCGAGCGCTGGGCACTGCGCTGGGTATGCCGCACCATATCGTGTGGCGTCAGCCGTTCCCCGGCCCCGGCCTGGCTATCCGCATCATCGGCGAAGTGACGCGGGAAAAGGTCCTCACGCTGCAGCTCGCGGACCAGATATTCCGCGAGGAGATAGCAAACGCCGGGCTGGACAAGGAGATATGGCAGTATTTCGCCGTGCTCACCGATATGCGCAGCGTGGGCGTGATGGGTGACGAGCGCACATACGATCACACCATCGCGCTGCGC